>CAZLTO010000233.1:0-2640 GCA_964562475.1 uncultured Sphingobium sp.
AGGAGGCGCGGCTGGCGGTGCTCTGCTGTCATGCCCTGCTGGAGCCGGGTGATGGCCCGGCGCTGATCTTCGATATCGGCGGCGGTTCGACCGAGCTGGTGCTGGTGGCGAGCAGCGGCGCGGCGCCGCGCATCATGGATTGGCTGAGCATCCCCTGGGGCGTGGTTTCCCTGACCGAAACGGAGGATGTCGAAAACAGCCATGAGGACGCCCGCGCAGATGCTTATATCCGCATGCGCGCGCGCGTGGGTGAAGCGATCGCCCCTTTCGCGGAGCGCCTGCCAACTGAGGCATGCCAGCCGCGTCTGCTCGGCACCTCCGGCACGGTGACGACGCTGGCGAGCGTGCATCTCGACCTTCCCAAATATAACCGTCAGCTGATCGACGGGCTGATCGTGCCGACCGCGACCATGCGGTCGATCTCGCAGCGGCTTTCAGTGATGACGCTCGATCAGCGGCGCGCAATGCCCAGCATCGGCCCCGAACGGGCCGATCTGGTGGTCGCGGGGTGCGCCATTCTGGAAGAAATCCTCGCCATCTGGCCCGCCGAGCGGCTGGGTATCGCGGACAGGGGTATCCGTGAGGGAATATTGCGCTGCCTGATGGAGCAGCGTCTGTGAGGGGTGCGGGCGCAGGCAGGGTGCGGGTCAAGACCGCGAAGAACCGCACCGCGCAATCGACCCGCTGGCTGCAACGGCAGCTCAACGACCCTTATGTGAAACAGGCCAAGGCGCAGGGCTGGCGCAGCCGCGCGGCGTTCAAGCTGATGGAGCTGGACGATAAATTCGGCCTGCTGAAAGGCGTACGCGCGGTGGTCGATCTCGGCGTCGCGCCGGGTGGCTGGGCGCAGGTCGTGCGCCAGCGCGCACCGCATGCGAAGGTGGTGGGCATAGACCTGTTGCCGGTCGACCCGATCGAGGGCGTGGTTCTGCTGCAGATGGACTTTCTCGATGAAGCCGCCGACGCAAGACTGAACGAAGCGCTGGGCGAGGCGCCCGATCTCGTGATTTCGGATATGGCGGCAAATACGGTTGGCCATGCGCAGACGGATCATCTGCGGACGATGGGCCTCGTGGAGGCTGCGGTCTGGTTCGCGGTCGAGCATCTGAAGCCGGGCGGAGCGTTCGTCGCCAAGGTGTTCGCGGGTGGCACGGACAAGGAACTGCTGGTCACATTGAAGCAGAACTTCACGACCGTGAAGCACGCCAAGCCACCCGCCAGCCGCAAGGGCAGCAGCGAATGGTATGTGATCGCGCAGGGGTTCAAGGGCCGGACCGAGCCAGCCCCTGATGCATGACTATCCGGCGATCCCGCCCGCAGCCAGCACCGCCAATGTGAGCAACTCGCTGGCGTTCGAGGCCATCGTCGCCACCTGAACCGGCTTCTCCATCCCCACCAGCATCGGACCGATCACGCTGTCTCCGCCGAGTTCGCGCAGCAGCTTGGCGGAGAGGTTTGCCGATTGCAGGCCGGGCATGATCAGGCAGTTGGCGGAACCGGAAAGGCGGCAGAACGGATAGTTCTTCATCACCGCCGGGTTCAGCGCGACGTCCGGCGCCATCTCGCCTTCATATTCAAAGTCGACGCCGCGTTCGTCGAGGATCGCAACCGCCTCGCGCAGATTTTCGAGCCAGTTGCCCCACGGATTGCCGAATGTGGAATAAGAGAGGAACGCCACGCGCGGCTCATGGCCCATGCGGCGGGCGACGGCGGCGGTGCCTTCGGCAATATCGGCGAGTTCGAGAGCGGAGGGGCGCTCGTTAACGGTCGTGTCCGCCATGAACACCGTATGGCTCTGGCCGACAAGGATGTGGATGCCGAAATTGGTGCGCCCCGGCACCGGGTCGATCACGCGGCGGACCTCGCGCATCGTCTGCGCATAGGTGCGGGTGGTGCCGGTGATCATCGCGTCGGCCTCGCCCATCTGGAGCAGTAGCGAGCCGAAGATGTTGCGATCCCGGTTCACCATCCGCTCGCAGTCGCGGCGCAGATAGCCGCGCCGCTGGAGGCGGCCATAGAGCATGTCGACCATCTTGGGCACCAGCGGCGAGTTGACGCTGTTGTGCACCTCGAAGCTGTGCGGATCGGCGACGCCCAGCGCGCGCAGCCGGTCATAGACATCCTGACGCCCGACCAGCACCGGGATGCCATAGCCGCCATCGCGGAACTGGATCGCCGCGCGCAGCACCACTTCTTCCTCGGCCTCGGCGAACACCACACGCTTGGGGCTGGCCTTTGCGCCCTCATAGGCGAGGGTCAGCACCGAGGTTGTGGGGTTGAGGCGCGCCTTCAGCGACTGGCGATAGGCGTCCATGTCCTCGATCGGCTTCTGCGCGACGCCGCTCTCCATCGCCGCCTTGGCGACAGCGGCGGAGACGACTTCCATCAGGCGCGGATCGAATGGCGCCGGAATGATGTAGTCCGGTCCGTAATTATGCTGCTGGCCATAGGCGCGGGCGACTTCCTCCGGCACCTGCTGGCGCGCCAGTTCCGCTATGGCGGTGGCGGCGGCGATCTTCATATGCTCGTTGATCGCGGTTGCGCGCACATCGAGCGCGCCGCGGAAGATGAACGGGAAGCCCAGCACGTTGTTGACCTGGTTCGGATAGTCCGAGCGGCCGGTACCGATGATGGCATCGG
>CAZLTO010000234.1:0-2602 GCA_964562475.1 uncultured Sphingobium sp.
CATGCCGGGGGCATGGCGAGCAGCGCAAGCGGTTCCCACTTTTTGGCACGATGCTTAGAGTTTCAGCCCCGCTGTCTCTTCCAGCCCACACAGCAGGTTGAGGTTCTGCACGGCCGCGCCCGACGCGCCCTTGCCGAGATTGTCGAGCGCGGCGACGAGCCGCGCCTGCGCGCCATCGGGCGAGGCGAAGACGAACAGCTCCATGCCGTCCGTCCCCGCGACATGCTCGATCGGCAGGGTAGGGGCATCGTAAGTCTCGACGAACCTCACGATCGGGGAGCCGGCATAAGCGCTCGCCAGCACCTCGCTGACCGTCTGTGGCGAAGGCGCGCCGGGCAGCGCCGAGAGATGCACCGGCACCTCGACGATCATGCCGCGCACCGTATCCGCAACCGAGGGTGCGAAGATCGGCGGCACGGAAAGGCCCGCATGGCGCATCATTTCCGGCACATGCTTGTGCGCGAGAGTGAGGCCATAGCCGCGCCATGCGGTTGGGCGGCCCTGCGCGCCCTCGAATTCCGCGATCATGCCCTTGCCGCCGCCCGAATAGCCCGAGACGGCGTTGACGCTGAGCGGGAAACCGGCGGGAATGATGCCCGCGCGGACCAGCGGACCGATCAGCGCGAGAAAGCCGGTAGGGTAGCAGCCGGGGTTGCTGACCCGTTTCGACGCCGCGACCTGCTCGCGCCCGATCAGCTCCGGGAAGCCATAGGTCCAGCCCTCCGCCACGCGATGCGCGGTGGAGGCGTCGATCACTCTGGTGCGGTCGTTGTCGATCAGCGCGACAGACTCGCGCGCGGCGTCGTCCGGCAGGCAGAGGATCACGACATCGGCGTCGTTGATCGCCTGCTTGCGCGCGCCGCTGTCCTTGCGCTGGTCGTCGTCGAGAACGATCAGCGAGAATTCGCTACGCTCTGCCAGCCGCTCCTGTATCTCGATGCCGGTGGTGCCCGCCGCGCCGTCGATGAAGACATGATGCGTGCTCATAAGACTATTCTCCGCCGCGCGAGGATCGGCTTGTCATGCTCGCCCTTCAGCCGCGCGACCACATCGGCGAGCGGCTCGACCAGTGTGGTCATCCAGTAGGCATTGGCGTGGAGCATGTTGCGCGCGTCGGCCATGATCCCGACATGGCCGGGAAAGAACACAAGGTCGCCGCGCTGAAGAGGCGCATCGGCTGGCAGCGGATCGCCGATGCCGTCGCGTTGCAGGTCGCTGTCACGCGGCACCCGGACGCCCGCCTGACCCAGCGCGAGCTGCACGAGGCCGGAGCAGTCGATCCCGCCCGCGCCGCGCCCGCCCCAGACATAGGGCTGGCCGATCTGCCGCTCCGCCGCGGCGACCCAGTCGTCCTCATGTTCGGTGAGCGGCAGCAGATGGCGGCTGTGGACCGTGCCTGCGTCGGTAACGACAAAGTCGCCTTCCGCCGCGCCTGCGATCCGCGATCCTGCGGGCAGCGAGCCGAGAACGGGCGATTTGATATCGGCGGCAGCGAACAGCGGCGCGCTGCGCGCCGTAATCCGATGCGTGGCGGCGAGCGATCCGACGCCCAGCGCCGCGCGCTCGACATAGCCGACATAGCCGTCATGGTCGCAAAAGCCCCACGCCCATGCGCCGGTGACATCGAGCAGATGGAAGGTTTCGCCGGGCAGCAGCTGAGACGAGGCGCGAGCATCCGCCGCGCCTGTCTCGCGCACGAAGGCCGCTTGGCGCAAGCAGTGCATCGGCTCCGCCTTCGCATAATGCGGCGCGAACAATATGCCTGCCAGGCTGAAATCCGCGAGGTCGCCGCGCACGGCATTCACCCGCCGGTCGAGCTTTACGGAGCATCCGTCGAGGTGAAAGCGGGTGCGGCCCCGCACCTTGTTTCTGGCAATATTCTGGTCGGCATTCATGGCTTGCCCCTGCGATGAATGGCGATGGCCGTCAAGAGGATGTTGGCGTCACGCGGCGGGATAGCGGGCCGCGACGAGCGCGAAGGCGGCGCGCAGGCCGAGCGCATCACCGCCCTTGGGACGACCGGGCTTTGCGGCGCTCCGCCAGGCGAAGGTATCGAAATGCGCCCACAGCGCGCCTTCCGGCACGAACTTCTTCAGAAACAGTGCGGCGGTGATCGCGCCTGCAAAGCCGCTGTCCCCGGCGTTGGCGATGTCGGCAATGTCGGATTTCAGCATGTCCTCATAGCCATCCCACAAGGGCAGGCGCCAGACGGGATCGTCGACCGCTGTGCCAGCACCATGCAGGTCAGTTGCCAGCGCATCGTCATTCGCGAACAGCGCGGGCAGATCCGGCCCGAGCGCGACCCGCGCGGCGCCGGTCAATGTCGCGAAATCGAGGATCAGTTCCGGCGCAGCCTCCGCCGCTTTGGTGAGCGCGTCGCCCAGCACCAGCCTTCCTTCCGCGTCCGTATTGCCGATCTCGACTGTCATCCCGTTGCGCGATTTGAGCACATCGCCGGGACGGAAGGCATTGCCCGCAATCGCGTTTTCGACCGCCGGGATCAGCAGGTGCAGCCGCACCGGCAAGCGGCTTTCCATGATGAGCTGCGCGAGGGCGAGGGCATGCGCCGCGCCGCCCATATCCTTCTTCATCAGCCGCATCG
>CAZLTO010000235.1:0-2601 GCA_964562475.1 uncultured Sphingobium sp.
GCCGGATGCGCTCGCACAGCAGGCCAAGCTCATGGAAAGCTACGGCGCGCATTGCGTTTATGTCACCGACAGCGGCGGTGCCATGTCGATGGACGACTACGCCGCCCGGCTCCAGGCCTATGACCGGGTGCTGAAGCCGGAAACGCAGCGGGGCGTGCACGCGCATCACAATCTTTCGCTGGGTGTCGCCAACAGCATCGTTGCGGTGCAGGGCGGCGCGATCCGGGTCGATGCGTCCTTGGCCGGCATGGGCGCAGGAGCGGGCAACGCGCCGCTGGAAGTGTTCATCGCGGCCGCCGACCGGATGGGCTGGAACCATGGCACCGATCTCTACGCACTCATGGATGCGGCAGAAGAACTGGTGCGACCGCTGCAGGACCGCCCGGTGCGGGTTGACCGCGAGACGCTGACGCTGGGTTATGCCGGGGTCTATTCCAGCTTTCTGCGCCATGCGGAGAAGGCGAGCGCGGAATATGGCGTCGATACACGTGCGATCCTGGTCGAACTGGGCAAACGGAAGATGGTCGGCGGTCAGGAGGACATGATCGTCGATGTCGCGCTCGATATGGCCGCCAGAAAAGCGTGAGGCTTCTCAAGTGCCGCAAGGACACTTCAACCCTATGAAAACATAGAAGGTCGCCATTATCGTCGCACCTGGGTAACCATCAAACTGGCGTTTGTGTCGTAAAATCTGGCGCCGATGCACTAGCCAATTACTCAGATTGTCGGAACATTCACCTCCATCTCCATCCCCCCTTTTGGTGCGATGGTCTCCACGCAGTTGCCCGATCCGGGCCGCGGCCCATGTCGCGCCAGCCCCCGCGAGGCGGGAGCGCGGCGCAACCGGGCGTTTGGTTCAGGCTGCCAGACGCTCCGGTTCTTCCGATCGCGCCGAGGTATCCGATTGGGGCGAGAGGAACCGCGCCAGCGCCGCCTTTCTGGAGCTGCGATCGAGCGCGTAATGGGTATGGGACAGGACCGCCCCATCCAGAAGCGCTTGAATGTAGCCCGACACCGTGTCGGCCGCCATGACGAGCGCCGCATCAAGTGTATGCACATAACGGCTCGTGATCGAGCCCGACGCATGGCCGAGCAGCGCCGCAATCGTGATCTCGGTGAAGCCGAGATCATTTGCAATGCTGGCGAAGCTGTGACGCAGGACATGGGCGGTGAGGTCTGCCAGCTCGGTTTCGGCGAAGATCTTTTCCCAATGCCTGGGGAAGCTGCCGAACGGCTTGTCTCGGTTCCTCTCGCCGGGAAACACATAGGGGCTGTCGCCGCTCCAATCGCGCTCGTCGAAATACTCGGCAACGGGCAAGCCCATCGGACGGACGGACTGGCCCTCCTTGGTATCCTCAAACCGGAAGGCGCTCCCAACCGAGTCGATCTCCACCTTCTGCAGTTCGATGATCTCGCCGCGACGGCAGCCTGACATGGCGATCAGCCGGATGATGTCGACGATCCGCGTATAGCGTTCGTCCTCAGCCGCTTTGGTGAGAATGCGACCGAGGCTTCGATACTCATCCTCATTCAGCCGGCGGGTCCGCACCACGTCCTTCGGCTTGCGAACACCATGCGCTGGATTGAGCTCAATGATGCCGAGTTCGTCCCGCGCATAGGTAAAAATGCCGCCGAGCAGACCGACCGTGCGGCTCGCAGCGCCAAGGCCGCCCCGCACGATCGACTTGCCGCGCAGCTTCTTAGTCTTCTCGCTGGTGCGCGTCTTGCCGGCCATGATGTCCTTCATCATCGCCGTCACATCGGCCTTGGTGACATGGGTGACAGGCTTCTTGCCAAGCAACGGGATGATGTGCCGGTTGATCCGGCCAAGATCGGTGATCTTGGTGCTCGCCTTCTTCGGCCGACCGCCTTTCCCAAGTATGCGGCCCTCTTCCAGTTCCTTGATGTAAAGCTCGCAGAGTTCCTTGACCGAGATGGCCTTGCGGGTGCTATTGCGATCCTCCAGCGGATCGTTGCCCTTGGAGACTTCGGCAAGCGCCTGGATCGCTAGCATCCGAGCCTGTTCGGCGGTAACAGCGCCATGCCGGCCCAGCTTCATCCGGCGACGCACATTGTTGGCATTGCGGTAGTCGACGAAGTATGTCCGCGTGCCGGAGGACAGCACGAATATGCCGAAGCCCTTCAGCTCGCTGCACCAGACAGTGTATTGCCGCTCACGCGGCTCAGACTTGTCTACGACCGTTTTCGTCAGTTTTGGCATAACGCACCTCGCTAGAGCAGATCCAAAAACTCACCAAAAACTCACCACCAGAACGAAAACTGTGGGGGTCATTAGGGTAGCTTGGAGAACCCTTCTTGTCAATAAAACATTGTATAAACAGTGAGTTATAGCACTCTAGCGTTGGGTCGACAAAGCTAGCGTAGCATTGTAGTTCTAGCTCCGAAGGCAGAGGCCAGAGGTTCGAATCCTCTTGGGTGCGCCATCATTAAATCACGCCATGACTGGATAGCAGCGCGCCTGCCAAGCGCATAAATTGCACCAAACAACCTCAACGGTGCGCAATACTACGTTGATATATTTAGAATAAATGGCGCGCCCGGAACGATTCGAACGTCCGACCCTCAGATTCGTAGTCTGAT
>CAZLTO010000236.1:0-2598 GCA_964562475.1 uncultured Sphingobium sp.
TTCGCATGGCCTAGGCCGTTGCGACCTGCTCTCTGTTGCACTGTCCCTGAGGCGTCCAAGCAAGCTCTTGGCCTCGCCGGAAGTTATCCGGCACCGTTGTTTCGTGGAGCCCGGACTTTCCTCGCCGGGGTTTCCCCCGCCGCGGCCGCCCGACCCTCTGGCCCGCCCGCATTAGCAAAGGGGGGCGGCAAAGGCGACGAGAAAAACTTGGGGCATAGTCTTTCTTCCGTCATCGCCGCAGGGTAGAGTATGAGGCTTATGGCAAGAGCAGGACGCAGGAACGATTGGGGCTTTCCCCGCTGGGGTGGTTACGGCAGCGAGCGCGCGGCGCAGCAGGTAAGGCTGTGCGATAGGCACGGCTGCGATCAGCCGGGAGAATGCCCGGCGCCCAAATCGCCCAATAGCAAGGAACGCTGGTATTTCTGTCAGGCGCATGCGGCGGAATATAACCGTGGCTGGGACTATTTTCAGGGGCTGGACGAGGAGGAGCGCGCGAACCGGGAGCGCGAGGAACGGCGCGATGCGGGCGGCTTCACGGGCGGCGCTTTTTATGGGTGGGGCGCTCCGGGCGATGGCACGCGCTCGCGCGACGAGATGCGCGCGCTGGAGATTTTGGGGCTGGAATCCGATGCTGATTTCGATGCGGTCCGCAAGAACTGGCGACAGCTCGCCAAGGAAAACCACCCGGACGTGAAGCCCGACGACAAGGATGCCGCGCTCAAGTTTCAGGCGATCCAGGCGGCCTACGATGTCCTTAAGGCGGCGGAAGACAGGCGCAACTGGAAACCGGGAGACTGAAGCGCGGGCCGATCAGGCCGCCACTTCCGCCTCGATTGCCCTCATCGCCGCCATGCCGATCTCCAGCGAGCGCTTGCGTGCCGCCTGATCGTAGATGTGACCGCTCACGATCACCTCATCGACGCGCGTGCGGCGGATGAAGGCTGCAAGGTCGCGCTCCACATCGTCTTGCGTGCCGATGCTCGATGCGGCGAAGAAATTGTCGAGCATCGCCTGTGCGCCGGGCGGCAGCATGTCACGATATCCCGGCACGGGTGGCTGGAGGCGGCCCGGGTTGCCTGTGCGCAGCGCCACTACCGCCTGCATCATCGAGGTGGCGATAAGCTCCGCCTCCTCATGCGTGTCCGCGCCAAAGATGTTGAACCCGGCCATTGCATAAGGCTGTTGCAGTTGCGCCGAGGGCTTGAAATCGCGGCGGTAGATGTGGAGCGCATCGTCGAGCATATCAGGCGCGAAGTGCGACGCGAACGCATAGGGCAAGCCGAGATGCGCCGCGAGCTGCGCGCCATACAGGCTCGATCCCAATATCCACAGCGGCACGTTGGTTCCCGCACCCGGGGTCGCCTCAAAGCCCAGTCGCGGATCGCCCGCGAGATAGGCCTGCAATTCCACCACATCCTGCGGGAAGTTCTCCGCGCCGCCCATCATGTTGCGCCGCATCGCCTGCGCGACCCGCTGGTCCGAGCCGGGCGCGCGACCCAACCCGAGGTCTACGCGACCGGGGAACAGTGCTTCGAGTGTCCCGAACTGCTCGGCAATCGCGAGCGGCGCATGATTGGGAAGCATGATGCCGCCCGCGCCGATGCGGATGGTCTTGGTCGCCGCGCCGACATGGGCGAGCACGATGGATGTCGCGGCCGAGGCAATGCCGGGCATACCATGATGCTCGGCGGTCCAATAGCGCTCGAAGCCGAGCGTTTCGGCATGACGGGCGAGGTCGGCGGCGCGGATCAGCGCTTCGTGTGCGGAGCTGCCCTCGGTTACGGGCACGAGATCGAGCAGGGAGAGTTTGGTCATGCGCAGCCATATGGGGCGCGCATGCCGCCAACGCTAGCCCCCTCTATAAATAGCGCGCGGCAGTTTCGCGGATCAGCGCGATCATGTTGGGAATGCCCTGCGTGCGGTTGGAGGAGAGCTGGTTCCTGAGGTCGAACGGCGCGAGCGCGCCTTCAATGTCCGCATCCGCCACTTCCTGCGCCGTCCCGTCCTGCACTGTCTTCAGCACCAGCGCGATGATGCCCTTGGTGATCGCCGCATTGCTGTCCGCCAGAAAATGCAGTCGTCCGTCGTCCTGTTGCGTGGGATAGACCCAGACGGCGGCAGAGCAGCCGCGCACCAAGGTCGCGTCGGTCTTCAAGGCATCCGGCATCGGTTCCAGTTCCCTGCCGAGGTCGATCAGCAGGCGATAGCGGTCATCGGCGTCGAGGAACTCATATTCCTCATAAATGTCGGCAAGTGGGGTCATGCCGCCACCCTATAACCGCAAAAAAGGGAGAGGGAAGTCTCTGCTTCCCTCTCTCCATCAGTCCCCTGTTACGTTCTCGTTATTTCAGGCTGTCGATCTCGCGGGCGAGGCGGCTGTTACTGCTGGTGTAATGCACCTCGATGTCGCTGATGCGGCGGTCGATGTCACGAAAGCGGGAACGCACATCCCGCGCGGTGCGAGAGGGATTGGCACGGACGCCCTGCCAGAAGCGCGCTTCCTCGGCGTCCTCCTATAGACCCAAGGGCTTGGGTTCCGCCATCCAGGCGGTTACGAAATAGGCCACCAACGTCCACGGGAAACCGCCCATGATCGTC
>CAZLTO010000237.1:0-2593 GCA_964562475.1 uncultured Sphingobium sp.
TGGGGACCGACTATAGGCGGCGGATCAGCCCACTGGGGGGGTGGTGGCGGAGGCGGCTGGTCCTCCGGCGGCGGAGGGTTTTCGGGTGGTGGCGGCGGCTTCGGCGGCGGCGGCGCATCGGGAGGATGGTGATGATGAAATTCTCCTTAAGCGATGCCGATCATGACCGGATCAGCGCAGCCGTGCGCGCGACGGAAGCCGGGACGGATGGCGAGATCGTGACCGTAATCGCGCCGCAATCCGACGCCTATCATGATGTCGGCCTGCATTATGCGGTGGCAGGCATGCTGGCCCTGCTCGCGCTGGTGGCGGCATTCCCCGGCTGGTTCGGCGATCAGGCGCTGGCGCTCTTTGGCGGGTGGCAGCATGACTTGCCGGCATGGCGGCAGTTGACGCTGCTGCTGGGCGCGCAGATTCTCGTTTTCCTCATCATACGCTATGCGCTCGCGTGGATGCCGCTGCGCCTTGCGCTGACCCCGCCCGCCACCAAGATGCGGCGGGTGAGACGGCAGGCGGTTACCCTGTTCCGCGCGTCCGCCGAAGGGCGCACCCGCGCCAGCACCGCAATTTTGCTCTACCTTTCGCTCGCGGAACATCGCGCCGAGATCATCTGCGACAGCGCGATCAACCAGAGCGTCGCGCCCGAACGCTGGGGCGATGCGATGGCCGCGCTGATCCACGCGGTACGCGCGGGACGCACCGCCGATGGCATGACGGAGTCGATCGCCATGCTGGGCGCCATCCTGGCCGAGCAGCGCCCGAAGACCGGCGCCAACCCCAATGAACTGCCCGACCGCCTGATAGAATTATAACGGAGATCCCATGCCCGGACATAGTGAGCCCGAAATCATGTGGGCAGGGAAATATATCACCGCGAAACGGGAAGGCCCGTGGGAATATGTCTCGCGCAGCCGGGGCATCCGCGCCGCCGTCATCATCGCTATCGACGAAAGCGGCGAGGATGGCGCGCACCTGATTCTGGTCGAGCAGTTTCGCGTGCCCTTGGGGCGATCCTGTCTGGAACTGCCCGCCGGGCTGGTGGGCGACGAGGCAGGCTCGGAGGATGAAGACGCCGCCGCCGCCGCGATCCGCGAGCTGGAGGAGGAAACCGGCTATCGCGCCAGCGCCATGCGCAATCTTGGCGACTATTACAGCTCGCCGGGGCTGGTCTCCGAGAGCTTCACCCTGTTCCGCGCCGAGGGACTGGAGCGCGTCGGCGATGGCGGCGGGCATGAAGGCGAGAATATCCGCGTTCACCGCGCGCCGCTCTCGTCCATCCACGAGTTTGTCGCAGACTGCCGCGCCAGCGGTATGGCGATCGACGTCAAGCTGCTGATCGCGCTGGGGGCGGACTTCCTGGTCTAAGTCGGGCCATAACCGCCCGCAAGGCAGCCCGAAAGTCACGAAAGTCACGCCCTGTAAGGGGGTTTCCTCCCCACTCCCTGCCCGCGCGCGGACAAGGCGCGGCTGTGATGTCCCGCATGATCCGACGCTGAAAAAGAGCCAACAAAAATACGTCCCTTGTTTGCCGTGATTTCCGAGTCGTGAAATGTTCCATTTCACTCGAAATCACTATGGTCGGGCCAGCCATCCCCGCCGCGTGCTTTTGTGGTCGCATTGCTTGTGCCAAAAACCGGTGCCCACTTTTTGGCGCAATGCTCCGGGCCAGCCATCCCCGCCGCCCGATAGCTATTCTTGCGCGGTCATTGCCGACCGCGAGTTTTTTGAGGTCGCATTGCCGGAGCCAAAAACCGGTGCCCACTTTTTGGCGCAATGCTTCCGAAGGCCAGATCGCATTCGCCCGGCGCGTCGCTCCCATAAAGGGAGGGGCAAGCGAGGGCCGCGGGCTGGCATGATCCGGCAGATCATGCGGCGGGGGCGGCACGGCTCACCAAAGCGGTGGCGGCGATATGGGGCCTTTCGTGCGCTGTATCAGAGGCGCGGGGCTGTAGGACAGGGCACCGCACGTGAAAATTGAACGATATATTACGACCGTTTACATTATTACATGACAATCGAATAGTTTGGCTAAACTGAATAGACACTACCAGAATATTCCCTTAATGTTCACGCATGGGGAAGATCAGCCAAGCATAGATTAGCCGTGTTGACCAATTCATCGCCTGTGAAAAAAGTTTAACTGAAGGTGAGCCTGTATGGGGAAAGCTTGAAAATGGCCGATGGTCAGCATCTTGGCCAGTGCGAGATGATATCGGTGCCATACGTGGCTCACTGAATTTTAGAGTTGACCCAAAATATCAAGATCACCCAAGTCTCAGTTTAATATTTGAAGGGCGCCACATTAGCAGAGTCGACCTAACTCCGGCACATTGGGTAAAGTTGAATCCACCTTGGGCTCTGGGCTGTCCTGCGACGGTAAAGGGCAATCATGTTCATACCTGGGCCGACAACCGGGACCGCATCTTCCTCATAGGAAAGTGGGTACTTCAAGCCCGACAACCTGTGCCAGAAGCTGTTAGGAGAGTACCGCAAATGTTAAGATGGTTTGCGGCCCACGTAAACATTAGTTTATCTGGATGACCGGCCCCCACTGAGTAGTCCGTGCTGATTGTTAGTGCATTCGCGCCTCCAT
>CAZLTO010000238.1:0-2589 GCA_964562475.1 uncultured Sphingobium sp.
ATCCCAGCGAAAGCCTTGTCCGTTGCGCCAGGTGAGCGAGATGAGTTCGTCGCCCCAGCTGGTCAAGCCCTCGCCGAAATAGATCGGAGGCAGCGGGACAGAGCGCTTCACCGCACCGTCTTCCAGCGAAACCTCGCGCAGGCTCGACTGGCCGAAATTGCCGGTGCTTTCATAGAGCGATCCGTCGAGCCAGATCAGCCCCTCGGTAAACGCCTTTTCGTCATGCGGATAGGCGCGCACCAGCTTCCAGCGCGTTTCGGCCTGCGTGGGAGACACAAGCGCGAGGCACAGCAGCAACGCGGGCCACAATTTCATGCAGGCGCATCCGCAATCGCCGCCGCCTGCCATGCAGCAAGGGGTATGTCACCCATATCCTCGACCCGGCGATGATCGACCGCGAGGCCAAGCTCGGGATAAGCGATCATCTGGCGTGAGGGATCCGATAGCGCGATCGGCACCACCACCAGCCGCCGGTTGACCTTGTGGCGATAATGCATGCGGGCGGTGTTCTCCTGCCCGACATAACAGCCTTTGGTATAGTCCACGCCGTTCAGCTCCTCCGCGTTCGCTTCGAGCCATAGGGTCTTGTCGCTGCCGATTTCCTGAACACCCTCGGTCACACCGAGCGAAAGGCGGTGGGCGCGAAACGCAGGGGAGGCGTCGGACTCACCCGGAGGGCCAAGCCAGCGGTGGCCCAACTCGGGCAGGCGCGGGTCGAGCGGCTTGTCATCGGCAGCGCGCGCCCAGTGCACCGCCAGCTGCTCCTCGCGTCCGATCTCCACCTTGCGGCGCAGGCGATAGAGGGTGAGGCGCTTTGCAATGGCGTCTGCCTGATCTACCTCGCAGTCGATGAATACACCGGTTCCAGCCCCCCAAAGGATGAAATCGAACAGCGCTTTGCCCTGCGGCGTCAGCAGCCCGGACCAGCGCGGCGCGTTCTGCTGAAGCCGCAGAACATCCTGCGTAATCAAGCCTTGCAGGAACGGGCGCGCCTCCTCGCCGAATATGTGTAGCAAGGCACGGTCTTTGAGGGTGGTAACAGCCATGCGCATTAGGTAGGACGGGGGAGATGATTATCCAAGAGACTCATGACATGCCCCAGACATTCGACATGATCCTCAAGAACGGCACGGTCCATACGCCCGGCGGGCCGATAGAGGCCGATGTCGGCGTGCGCGGCGGCAAGATCGCAGCGATCGGGAGCACGCTTGGCGACGCGGGCGAGGTGATCGACTGCACCGGGCTCGATGTGCTCCCCGGCGTGATCGACAGCCAGGTGCATTTCCGCGAGCCGGGGCTGGAGCACAAGGAAGACCTCGAATCCGGGAGCCGCTCCGCCGTGATGGGCGGGGTGACGGCGGTGTTCGAGATGCCCAACACCAACCCCAACACCGACACCGCCGAGCGGGTGCATGACAAGCTCTCCCGCGCGCATCATCGCATGTGGTGCGATCATGCCTTCTATGTCGGCGCGACGGCGGACAATGCGGAGGATTTGCGCGAGCTGGAGCGGATTCCCGGCACGGCGGGGGTCAAGATCTTCATGGGCGCCTCGACCGGCAGCCTGCTGGTCGATGACGATGCGGCGCTGGCGCGGGTGCTGGCGTCGGGCACACGCCGGGTCGCGATCCACGCCGAGGACGAGGCGCGGATGAACGCGCGCAAGGATCATCGCGTCGAGGGCGATCCCGCATCGCACCCCGTCTGGCGCGACGACGAGAGCGCGATGCTGGCGACGAAGCGGATCATCGCGCTCGCCCGTGCCGCGAAGCGCCGCATCCATATCCTCCATGTGACGACGCCCTCCGAGCTGGAAACTATCGCGCAGCACAAGGACATCGCCAGCTGCGAGGTGACGCCGCAGCATCTGACATTGGCGGGCGAGGACGCCTATCCGCGCCTTGGCACCTACGCGCAGATGAATCCGCCGATCCGCAGCGCCGCGCATCGCGAGGGTTTATGGTATTGGCTCAATCAGGGCGTGCCGGATGTCATCGGCTCGGATCACGCGCCGCATACGATCGAGGAAGAGGCCAAGACCTATCCCGCGT
The DNA here is from genome assembly GCA_964562475.1 of uncultured Sphingobium sp. GTDB lineage: Bacteria > Pseudomonadota > Alphaproteobacteria > Sphingomonadales > Sphingomonadaceae > Sphingobium. The sequence continues at coordinate 2,052 of CAZLTO010000238.1, forward strand.
CGCCCTCCGGCATGCCCGGCGTGCAGACATTGGTGCCCTTGTTCCTGAACCATGTGGCGGAAGGGCGGCTCACCCTCCAGCGCTTCATCGACATGACCAGCGCCGGGCCGCAGCGCATCTTCGGGCTGGTCGGCAAGGGCCGGATCGCGCCCGGTTACGATGCCGACTTTACGGTGGTGGACCTGAAAAAGCGCTGGACGGTCGGGCCGGAGTGGCTGGCCTCGCGCTGCGGCTGGTCGCCGTTCGAGGGCAACACGCTCACCGGCAAGGCGGTCGGCACGATCATCCGCGGCCATAGCGTGATGTGGGAAGACAGCCTCGCCAATGATGCGGTGGGTGAGCCGGTGCGCTTCGAGGCGACGGAGTTCATGGGCCGCGCCTGAATTCTGACTTTGGCTAAAGCGCCTTCTGGTAGATGGTATAGAGCTTGTCGATCTTGCTGTTGATGGCGTCGGCGATGGCGTTCATGCCCTGATTGTCTTCGAGCACCCAGCCGATCTCGCCGCGCGTCGCGCCGAATTTGGTGACCGCGTCGCGG
>CAZLTO010000239.1:0-2578 GCA_964562475.1 uncultured Sphingobium sp.
TCGAGAAGGTCGAGCTGGTCAGTATCTGCCGCCCGGAGGACAGCCCGGCGGAGCATGAGCATATGCTCAGCAGCGCGGAAGGCATATTGCAGGCGCTCGGCCTGCCCTATCGCAAAATGCTGCTGTGCACCGGCGACATGGGCTTTTCCGCCGCCAAGACCTATGACCTCGAAGTGTGGCTGCCGAGCCAGAATACCTACCGCGAGATCAGCTCCGTCTCCAACTGCCACGATTTTCAGGCGCGGCGCATGAACGCGCGCTACAAGCCCGAAGGCGAGAAGAATACCCGCTTCCTGCATACATTGAATGGCTCCGGCCTCGCCGTTGGCCGCACATTGGTCGCGGTGCTGGAAAATTACCAGAATGCGGACGGCAGCGTCACAATCCCTGACGTGCTTGCTCCCTATATGGGCGGCCTCAATACCCTTCAGCCAAAGGCGAAATGATGCGTATCCTTGTAACCAATGACGATGGCGTCCACGCCCCCGGCCTCAAGGTGCTGGAAAAGATCGCGCGCGCGATTTCCGACGACATCTGGATCGTCGCGCCGTCCGAGGAGCAGTCCGGCGCCGGGCACAGCCTCACCCTCACCCGCCCCTTGCGCATCCGCAAGCACGGGCTGCAGCATTACAGCGTCACCGGCACGCCGACCGATGCGGTGATGATGGCGGTGAGCCATCTGATGAAGGACTGCAAACCAGACCTCGTGCTCTCCGGCGTCAACCGCGGCGCGAACCTTGGCGAGCATGTCACCTATTCCGGCACCGTCTCTGCCGCGATGGAGGGCGCGATCTCCGGCATCCGCTCGATCGCGCTCAGCCAGGTCTATGTGAAGGAAGGCATGGGCGACAATGTTCCCTTCGCCTGCGCGGAGGAATGGGGCGAGCGCGTGATCCGCAAGCTGATCGATCTGCCCAAGGGCGAGCAGATGCTCACCAATATCAACTTCCCGGCCATCGAGCCATCCGAGGTCAAGGGCATTCGCGTGGTGCGGCAGGGCTTTCACGATGTGGGTCCCGCCAATGTGGTCGAGGGCAAAGACCCGCGCGGTTATCGCTATTACTGGTTCGGGCTGGACACCAGCACCGCCGAGCAGCCGGGAACGGACCTCGAAGCGATCAACGCGCATTATATCAGCGTCACGCCGCTGCATTATGACCTCACCAAGGATGCGGCGATGGCTTCGCTGGCGGGGATTTTCGCTTAAGATCACGCCTAGAGCGCGCTGCGTTAAATCTGACGCAGGACGCGCACTCTATGTCTTTGTTGTCGCATCGTTTATTGCCAACTGAGCGGCGCAGCCATGCCGGGGGCATGGCGAGCAGCGCAAGCGGTTCCCACTTTTTGGCACGATGCTCTAGAGATGCTTCTCGATTGACTCCATCGGCTTCTCGATCACGCCCAGCATCAATGAGCCGACGAAGCAGACGCCCGCTATGCCGGCGGCGGCGATGATCGCCTTCTGCACCAGCATGGCCTTGAGCCGGCTGCGCTCCGCCACTTCTTCCGCCGACAGAATGCGTGCTTCCGCGCGGCGCTCCACCTGCACCGAGCCATCGGCATTCGGCTTGTATGCAAGCCGCGGATCGCGCTTGAGCTGCGCCACAGGCACGCGCCCTTGCGCCAGCAGGCCGCAGCAGTCTTGCGCGACCCAGCGCACCTGCCCGACGACGATGGCGCTGCCGCGGCGTATCTCCATGAAGCTGCCCCGTGGTGGTGGCGAGCTCATCTCGATCATCATGCCTTTGGTCGATACATTGCGGATAGTCGCGTCGACCCAGCCCGAGTCCAGACGAATACGGGCGGCTAGTATGACTGGCTCTCTTGGCTCACGCTTTCTGAACATAGGGCGACCTTTTTGGCAGAACTGCTTCAAATAGCTGGATAATATTGATAAGCTGTTTACTCTCCTTTACGTGGACGTGACATTGGCGGGCGAAAAGGCTATGCGCCGCGCGATCATGGCAACGAAAATTCCTCCCGCGCCCAAAGTCGGCATGGTTTCGCTTGGCTGCCCCAAGGCGCTGGTGGACAGTGAACGCATCCTCACCAAGCTGCGCTCGGACGGCTATCAGATGTCCGCCGATTATGCCGGGGCGGATGTGGTGCTGGTCAACACCTGCGGGTTCCTGGACAGCGCCAAGGAAGAGAGCCTTGAGGCGATCGGCGAGGCAATCGCCGAAAATGGCCGCGTAATCGTCACCGGCTGCATGGGCAATGAGGCGGAGCTGATCCGCGCGCGCTTCCCGCAAGTGCTCGCCGTCACCGGCGCGCATCAATATGAGGCGGTGGTGAACGCGGTGCACGAGGCGTCGCCGCCGGTCCCCAATGCCTTTGTCGATCTGGTGCCCGAAGGCGGGCTGAAGCTCACGCCGCGCCACTACAGCTATGTGAAGATCTCCGAGGGCTGCAACCATCGCTGCGCCTTCTGCATCATCCCGTCGCTACGCGGCGATCTCGTCTCGCGCCGGGTCGATGCGGTGCTGCGCGAGGCGGAAAAGCTGGTGCATGCAGGCACGAAAGAGCTGCTCATCATCTCGCAGGATACGTCCGCCTACGGTGTAGACATCCGCCACGA
>CAZLTO010000240.1:0-2556 GCA_964562475.1 uncultured Sphingobium sp.
GCGGCGCCCAGCATCGCAGCGCTGACATATCTTCTGGCATAACGGCATTACCCTGCAGTATCTGATCAAGCGCGGTTTCCTTGCCAAGGCGATAGATCAGTTCGCGCTCGTCATTATGCGGCGGGGGAGGGGTAAGTGCCGCCACGATGCGTTTGCGGGCCTTGTTGGAGAGCTTGAAGCGCGCGGCGACGTGCTCTCCGGTTGCGGCATCGCGCGGCAGCAGCGCTGCTAGGCGCAGGATCGGTGAGACAGGGTCTGCCAGACGCGCCTGCCGCTCCCGCTCGATCAACGCCTCTAGTCTGCTGAGCCCGGTAGCGTCGATCTCAGGCAGAATGGGCGCAAAGATCTGCCCCGCGTGCATCAGCTTCAGCACCGGCAAGGGATCGGGAAGGGCGAGCAGCTTCAGCATTTCATCGGCGATGCGCTCTCGTGACAGGGCCATCAGCTTGTTGGCGTTGGCCCTGCATGCATCATAGGCGGCGTTATCGGGCGGCAGTGCGCCGAAGCGGGCGAGAAAGCGGAAATAGCGCAGGATACGTAAATGATCTTCCGCGATCCGCTGGTCCGGATCGCCGATGAAGCGCACCTGCCGATGTGCAAGATCGTCCAGCCCGCCGAAATAGTCATGGATCTCACCCGTCGTAGGGTCGGCGTAGAGCGCGTTGATCGTGAAATCGCGCCGCGCGGCATCCTCGCGCCAGTCTTCGGTATAGGCGATAGTCGCGCGCCGACCATCTGTGCTCACATCGCACCGCAATGTCGTGATCTCGACCGGGCGATGGTCTATCACCGCCGTCACCGTGCCATGGGTAATGCCCGTTGGGACAACCTTGATTCCGGCTGAGGTGAGCCGTTCGGTCACCTCCTCCGGTTGCAGGCGCGTCGCCAGATCGATGTCATGGACTTCAATCCCGAGCAGCGCGTCGCGCACCGCGCCGCCCACCAGGCGCACCGCTCCGTCGCTTGCGCTCAAAAGCGCGCATAGCCTATCGAAGCCAGGGCGGTGCCGCCAGCCTGCTTCAGGCAAATGTGCCATCGTCATAGCCCAGCCGCTTGGCGAGATTGGCGATGATAGCTGCTGTCACGCCCCATATGCGGTGTTCTTCCCATAGGATTTCATAATAATGATGGGTCATGCCCTGAAATTCGAGATTTTTCCGTTGCCGGTTTTGCGGCGAAAGCAGGAAGTCCATCGGCACCTCAAACAGCGCCTCCACCTCTCCTGTATGCGGAACGAATGGCAAATCCGGTGGAATTACGCCCAGCACGGGGTGAATATCGAACCCGGTCCATGTGTGGTAGCGGTCCGATATGCCGACGACATCGACATGCACTGGATCGAGCGCGATTTCCTCATGCGCTTCCCTGAGAGCGGCGGCAACGGCATCGCTGTCGGCTGCATCCAGTCGCCCACCGGGAAATGCGACCTGTCCGGCATGCTTGCGCAGATGCGACGCGCGACGCGTGAGGATGACGCCCGGCTCGGCCCGGTCGGTTACAGCGATCAGCACGGCTGCTGGAGCGAGCGAGACTTCCTCCTGCAGGCGCGCATCGGCACTGCGTATCGGTAGATCCCGCGCATGGCCTGTCGCCAGATCCTGCCTGAGCCGATGCGCCAGGCTCATGAGGGCTCCATCGAGAAGAAGGTGCCGCAACTCCACAATCCCAGTGAGCGGTCATTCCCTTCTTTTTCGTCGATGGCGATATTGGCCAGCTCGTAGAAGACAGGGCGCGCTATCAGTGCCTCAAGCCCGTTACGCACATGGAGATAGGGACGGGGTTCCTCGCCGGTGCCGCGCATTTCGATTTTGTGGTCCGCATCCGCCACGATGAGATCGCCTGTGTTCAGCCGAAAGGCGAGGCGGCGAGACTCGCCCGTGCCCTCGCTCGCCAGTTCGACAGCGATGAACGGGGCATCCTCCACCGTGATCGAGAGTTTCTCGACCGGTGTGACCAGCACGAAGCTGCCGTCCGGTTCGCGCCGCAATATGGTGGAGAACAGGCGCACCATCTCCGCGCGGCCAATAGGCGAACCCTGGTGAAACCATGTGCCGTCCGCAGCGATGCGCATCTCGCTGTCACCACAATGATCGGGATTCCACTGCTCGACCGGTGGCAGGCGTCGCTCGGCCATCAGTCGCGCGATATCGGCGAGCGAAAGCGTGGCGAGATCGGGCAGCGGGTCCATCGGCATGATGGGGAGATAGGGTGCGGCGCTCCTGATGGCAAATACGGAAAAGCGCTATCGCCGCTTTTCGCGCAAATCATTCCAGTAGGCGATGCGCTCGGCGATCCGCTTTTCGAGGCCGCGGTCGGTCGGGGTATAGAAGGTCGCGGGTTTCATCTCCTCCGGCCAGTAATTGTCCCCGGAGAAGCCATCCTCGCTGTCATGGTCATAGGCATAGTTCGCGCCATAGCCGATGTCCTTCATCAGCTTGGTCGGTGCGTTCAATATGTTGGCTGGCGGCATCAGTGAGCCGGTATCCTTGGCCGATTTCCACGCCGCTTTCTGCGCTTTATAGGCCGCGTTGGATTTGGGCGCGGTGGCAAGGTAAA
>CAZLTO010000241.1:0-2548 GCA_964562475.1 uncultured Sphingobium sp.
CCGATGAGGTGATGGTGATCACTGCGACCTACGATCACGATGCACGCAAGCGTTCATACAGTCTGCTGGCGGATGCGTTCGGCATCGGCAAACAGGCGGCGGCTTGAGACGGGGATTCTGTTTGGAGACGCCTTAACTCAGAGGCGGCGAGACGTACCGCCGAAAGCCGTCGCGTTCTTGCAGGTTGCCATACCAACGCTCTAGGTTCGGCATCGGCGGCGGGTTAATTTCTGTAATTCCGAACCATCGGCGCGCATAGGCTCCGAGCACGATATCTGCGAGGGTGAACTGCTCCGCCTCGACAAAGCTGCGGCTTGCGAGGTGCCGGTCAAGCATGGCCCACAGGGCAGCGACTGCGTCCACGTTCGCCTGCAAGGCGGCGCTGTCCCTCAGAGCGGGTGCCGTGCGGATATAGCCCCAGAATACAGGCCGTTCGGCCGGCTGTAATGTCGTGAGCGCCCAATCAAGCCAGCGCTCGACGCGGGCCCGGTCCTTCGGCGCGGCAGGATAAATAGAATTTGTCGGCGCATACTGGAGAACCAGGTAGCGTATGATGGCATTGGATTCCCAAAGCTGGAAATCGCCGTCCTCGATTGTAGGCACGCGGCCGTTGGGATTCATTGCGAGATAAGCGGGCTTGTCGTTGACGCCGAACTGCATTCCAGCGTCGAGTCGCTCAAAGGGCAGGTTGAGCTCTGCGCAGCACCACAGAACTTTCTGCACATTGACCGAATTGGCGCGGCCCCAAATGCGTAGCATAGGCGATTGCCTCCCGGATGCGTTCTGCGTTTGGCTGTTCGTCAGCGCGAGCGCACGTGTTTGCTTATTCCGCTGCCTTTTCCGTAAATGCGACACGGAACGGATGCGCCGGATAGACGCCGACGATCCGCAGTTCTTTCGAGAAGAATTTAAGTTCTTCCAGTGCGTAGGCGAGGTTTTTGTCGTCCGGGTGACCGTCGACATCGGCATAGAACTGCGTGGCGAAGAAATTGCCTTCCACCATGTAGCTCTCGAGTTTGGTCATGTTGACGCCGTTGGTGGCAAAGCCGCCCATCGCCTTGTAGAGCGCCGCCGGAAGGTTGCGCACCCGGAAAACAAAAGTCGTCACCAGTGGGCCGGAGCCCTGCGCGGCCCAGAGTTGCTCGCGCGCCAGAATGACAAAGCGCGTGGTATTGTGAGCCTCGTCTTCGATGTCCTCGGCCAGAATATCGAGACCATAGATGTCCGCAGCAAGACGCGAGGCAATTGCCGCGCAGCTTTTATCGCCGCGCTCCGCGATGAGGCGCGCTGCGCCCGCTGTGTCGCTCGCGACAATCGGCTTGATGCCGAGCTTGCGGATGATGTTGCGGCATTGCCCGATGGCGTGGACATGGCTTTCAACCGTTTTGATGCCGTCAAGCTTTGCGCCGCGCGGACCCATCAATTGATGGCGGATCGGCAGAAACCATTCGCCGACGATGAACAGTCCCGACTGCGGCAGCAGGTGATGAATGTCGGCGACGCGGCCAGCCAGCGAGTTCTCGATCGGAATCATGCCGAGGCTGGCTTCGCCCGACGAGATCGCCGCCAGTGCATCCTCGAAGGTGGCGCAAGGCAGCGGTGTGGCGTCCGGAAAGGCTTCCGCAATCGCGATGTGCGAGTTGGCTCCGGGCTCGCCCTGGAAGGCGATTTTCATCGATTTGGTCATTGTGCTTTGCCTGCCAGCATTTGCCGCGCGGTCTCAAGATCGTGAGGCGTATCGACGCCCAGCGGCACCGTGTCAACCACCGTCACGTCGATCCGCATGCCGGCCTCGAGGGCGCGAAGCTGTTCGAGCTTTTCCCGGGTCTCCAGCGGCGAGGGCGGCAGGGCGACGAACCGCGCCAGCGCGCTCCGGCGATAGGCGTAAAGCCCAATGTGGTGATAGCGCGGGCCGTCTCCATAGGGAGCCGTCGCCCGCGTGAAATACAGCGCCCGTAAACGGGCCGCGCTCAGCGGCGATCCGATGACCTTCACCACGTTCGGATTGGTGTGTTCCTCGTCCTTGGCGATCACGGCGGCCAGCGTGGCGATATCGACTTCGGGATCGGCAAGCGGCGCCAGCACGGCGCGAATGTCCTCGGCCGCGATGGTGGGCAGATCGCCCTGCACATTGATGATGGTGTCGATCTGTCCTGCACTATCGATGGTCTGAAGCGCCTCGAAAATCCGGTCGGACCCGGACGGATGATCTGCGCGGGTCATGACGGCCTCGCCACCATGCGCCGTGACAATTTCGGCGATCTCCGGTGCGTCGGTCGCCACAACCACGCGGCCGATTCGCGCGGCGTCCGCACGGCGCACGACATGGACGATCATGGGCAGACCGGAAATGTCCCGCAAGGGCTTTCCCGGCAGCCGGGTCGCAGCCATGCGGGCGGGAATCAGCACCAGGGCGCGGGTTTCTTTCATGGGGGACGCTGGGCTCGGGACGGCCGGGTTGGCGAGGAAAATGACGGTGTTTTCAAGGGGTCGGCGCGTTTATACGGGTTGCCAGAAGGCAGGCAAACCGTTATCTCGATCCCGCTGC
>CAZLTO010000242.1:0-2513 GCA_964562475.1 uncultured Sphingobium sp.
ACTGCCCGGTGTTGCGCTCGTTGATGCGAAAGTAGGTCGACAGCTCCATCGGGCAGCGCACGCCCGGCGGCACGTAGACGAACGATCCGTCGGAGAACACTGCCGAGTTCAGCGTCGCGAAATAATTGTCCGAGGTCGGCACGACAGTGCCGAGATACTTTTTCACCAGTTCGGGATGCTCGCGGATCGCCTCCGAAATCGGCATGAAGATCACGCCGGCGGCCTTCAATTCCTTCTGGAAGGTGGTGGCGACGGAGACCGAGTCGAACACGGCGTCGACCGCAATCTTGCGCTCGCCTTCCGGCTTCACGACGCCTTCCAGCACCTCGACCTCGCGCAGGGGAATGCCGAGCTTTTCGTAGGTCTTGAGGATTTCCGGATCGATCTCGTCGAGCGAGCCGATCTGCTTCTTCGGCTTCGGCGCTGAGTAATAATAGAGATCCTGATAGTCGATCCTGGGATAGTTGACGCGCGCCCAGGTCGGCTCGGTCATGGTCAGCCAGCGGCGATAGGCCTCCAGCCGCCATTCCAGCATCCAGGCCGGCTCGTTCTTCTTCGCGGAAATGAAGCGGACGGTGTCTTCCGACAGCCCCTTCGGGGCCTTGTCGGACTCGATAAGAGTCTCAAACCCATATCTATATTGATCGACGTCGATACGCTTCACGCGCTCGACCGTCTCTTGTACGGCTGGCATTCCATCCTCCGCTCGCGGTTTCAAGGACCGCGGTGGAACAATCTCAAAACAGCAGCTCGGCTGCCCCGCGAAACCTGCTTAGAACCGTTCAAGCCGTGTTTCGTCGCCCTCTAAGTAAGCCATCGGCAAGCTTTCGCCAAGCCTTGAGGGCCAAATCAACGTCTGCCTCCGTGGTAGACCAGCCCAGACTGATCCGCACCGCTCCCTGCGCCAGATCTTTGCCAAAGCCCATCGCCTCCAGGACGTGCGAGGGCTGTACCTTCCCCGAGGAGCAGGCGGAACCCGACGATACCGCAATTCCCTCGAGATCGAAGCCAATTACGGCCGTTTCGGCCTTTAACCCGGGGACGGTGAACAGCGTCGTATTCGGCAGGCGCGGCGCATCGGATGAGAACCGGATCACGTCAGGTGTCTGGTCCAGGCCCGCCTCCAGCCTGTTCCGCAAAGCCACGATCCGGGCCATGTCCGGCAACCCGGCCGTCGCAGCCCGCAGTGCGGCACCGAACGCGGCAATGCCCGCCACGTTCTCGGTGCCGGCTCGGCGTCCAAGCTCCTGTCCGCCCCCACGCAGCATGGGCTCCAGCGCCTGCACGTCCTCGGCCAGGACCAGCGCGCCGACCCCCTTGGGTCCGCCCACCTTGTGCGCGGAGAACGTGACCAGATCGGCAGCTATAGACCTGATATCGAGGGGTATTTTCCCCAACGCCTGGATCGCATCGACATGCAGCAGGCCATCCGCGGCACGCACCATCGAGGCGACTTCAGCGACGGGTTGAATGGCGCCGGTCTCGTTATTGGCCAGCATCACCGAAACCAGTGCCGGAGGCCCCGCTGCAAGCAGCCGCCGCAGATGGTCGAGGTCAATCAGGCCAGAGCCGGTCACGCTGATGGTCTCGATCGCTTCGGCAGCAAACCGGCCACCTGCCAATACGGAAGTATGCTCGATCGCAGAAACCAGCAGCCGTCGGACCGGCTCACCCGCTCTCCGCCGCTGCCGCGGCGTCAGAGCGAGCGCGTTGGCTTCGGTGCCCCCGGAGGTAAACACCACGTTCTGGGGCCGGCTGGCGACGGCCGCAGCCAGAGCTGCGCGCGCGTCTTCGACCAGCCGGCGCGCCTGGCGGCCCTCCGCATGAACCGAGGAAGGGTTGCCAACCGTGTCCCACGCCTCCGCCATCGCCTGCCTGGCTTCGGGGCGGATGGGCGTGGTCGCGTTCCAGTCGAGGTAGACCCGGTGAGTCATTTCTGTACAATATTACCTTGCTTTGCAGGCGGCGCTAACCCGACGAGCTTGTCGCGGCCAGTGATGATCCCGTCTCTTGCGATCGCACGCTAACGCCTTGAACGGCCTTTTAGATGTTCAAGATGCTTGCTTTTTGCCCTACGCCTCATGCTAGAACGCCGCCACCAGTTCACGGGAGCGCCGTTTGCGCACCACCCAACAACGGCTGATCGCATTTCTTCTCCGCCAGATCACGGTCGTTGCCAAGGAACACTTCCAAGGATCATGAATGCCTGAAGTTATTTTCACCGGTCCCGCAGGCCGCCTCGAAGGCCGTTATCATCCGGCCAAGCAGAAGAACGCGCCGATTGCGATGATCCTGCATCCGCATCCGCAGTTTCACGGCACGATGAATCACCAGATCGTCTACCAGTGCTACTACGCGTTCGCGCATCGCGGCTTTTCGGTGCTGCGTTTCAACTTCCGCGGCGTCGGCCGCAGCCAGGGATCGTTCGATCACGGCACCGGCGAATTGTCGGATGCGGCGTCCGCGCTCGACTGGGCGCAGACCATCAATCCCGAAGCGCGCGCCTGCTGGGT
>CAZLTO010000243.1:0-2512 GCA_964562475.1 uncultured Sphingobium sp.
GACATGGCGGGTCACCGCGCGGGTCGTGAAAGTTTGTGCCGAGGTGGAGGCGTTGGGGAGCGGCAGGCAGGATACGAGTTCGCTGGTGCGGGGGCTCGCCCGCAAGTGAGCCGACGGCACATCGTGACCCGTTTGCTCCATGTGCTGTTGGCGGTCGGTGCGGTGCTGGCGACGCCCACCTCGGCCCGCAAGAAGCAGCCCGAAATTCCGCCCGCTATAATCGGCCTTATCGATAATGTGAACGGGATCGCGCCGGGCAAGAACGGCGGGATCGAACGCTTTACCGGCCTGCTGATCGACAAGGAAGGCCGTGTCGAGCATCGCCTCGTTGCTGGCGAACTCCGCCCGGAGCGCCTGGCCTTTCGCCTGGACGCCAAGGGAGCGACGCTGATTCCTTCCTTCGTCGCGCCGCGTGTGCGGCTCATGGCGGCGGGCGTCGCGCTGATCACGCTCGACCTTTCAGAGACGCGGTCGCTTGCCGAGGCGCAGGCAAAGATTGCCGATTATGTGCGCGCCAATCCGGGCAATAAATGGATATTGGGGCAGGGCTGGGATGCATCCAGATGGGGGAGCGAGGGCCGTCTGCCCACCGCCGCCGATCTCGATGCGGCCAGCCCGATTGCTCCTGCGCTTCTCCTCAGCGCGGATGGCGAACTGGGCTGGGCGAATAGCGCTGCGCTCAAACTTGCCGGAGTTCCAGCCGCCAAGGCACTCGCCGCGCCGATGACCAGTGACATCATGCAAAAGCTCGCGCGCGCCGCGCCCGCGCTGTTTCCCAAGGATCGCGACATCGCGTTCGACAAGGCGCAGCGCCGCTTCGTCACGCTCGGCTATTCCGCCGTCACCGATATGGGGACGACCATTGACGACTGGCAATCCTACCGTCGCGCGGGTGACAGGGGCGCGTTGCGTCTGCGGGTGATCGGCTATGCGGACGGCGTGCCCAATATGCTTATGATTGCCGGGCCGGGACCAACACCCTGGCTCTATGACGATCATCTGAAATTGAACGGCGTCCATTTCGCGCTGGATGGAACGCGCGCGTCCGGGACGGCATGGACCAAGGCGACACCATCCGGCGGCCCGAGGATCGAGAGCACGCGGCTGCGCAATCAGATGAGCCGCGCGGCGATGGACGGGTTCCAGATCGCGCTTTCCGCGCATGGCGATGCGGCGGTGGTCGAGGCGCAGCTGGCGATGGCCGAAATCGCGGAATCCTATGGCAAAGCACTGCGTCTGCGGCTTGAACAGGGGGGCGGCCCGATGGGCGAGGCGACGCTGCCCGGTTCGCCGTTCGCGGGCTTGGCCCGGCTGATGGAGGCATCGCCGCAGCGCCCTGCGCTTTCGTTCGCCGATGCTTTTGCGACGATGACCGCCCGGCCCGCTTTCGACGCCTTTGCCGAGCAGCGCATCGGCGCGCTGGAGCCGGGGCAATGGGCGGATTTTCTGCTGATCGACCGGGATATCAGCACAAAGACGGCCCAGGACATTGCGGACACGCGCCTCGCGGAGCACTGGATCGCTGGCAAGCGTGCATGGCGCGAGGGCGAGAATTAGGCGACCATCTGTATGCCGTGCATACGCGCGCTGATCTTGCTCACGGCGTCGCGCAGCCTGTTAAGGGGTCTTTGCCAGCCCGATCGAACGATCGCCGAGGTCGATAGCGAAATAGAGATCGCCGCAAGCACCTCACCGGCTTCACCGAACAGCGGGGCCGCTATGCAAAACAGGGTCTCGCTGGCCTCGCAATTGTCAATGCCATAGCCTTGCAATCGCACCCGTGCAATTTCTGCTCGAAGAGCCTCCGGGTCGACAATGGTGTTGGGCGTGAGCGGCACAAAAGGCCCGTCGGCAAGATAGGCATCGAGCGCGCTATCGTCGAGCGCCGCAAGCAACACCTTCCCGAGTCCGGAGCAATAGGCTTCCAGTTGCATGTTCTGGCGCGTGAACAGCGCATCCTTCCCCGCGCCTTCCTTCAGCAGATAGGTGACCATATCCTGCTCGAAAATGCCCATATGGGCGAGACAATCCTCTTGCATTGCCAATTGCGCCAAAATTGGCCGTGCAACGCCGGTCGCCAGAGTGATGGGGCTGGAATGACGCCCCGGTAGGGCGAGCGCCGGGCCGGGATGATAATAGCCGCGGCGGCTACGGATCAGATAGCCGTCGCGCTGCAAGGCTTGAGCGGTGCGATGCGCCGTCGCGCGCGGGATCCGCAACTCTTCCGCAATGGCGCTGAGTGATCTCCTGCCATTGTCGAGCACAATGGCGCTCAGCAGACCCAATGCCTTACCGAGTACATGGTCAGGCGATTCATTATCTCCCATATGATGAGAGATAATATAACCAGAGACTTTGAGGCAATACCCATCAGCTGCTATTCAATCCTGAGCAATCGCGTGCGTGGCGAGGATGATGCAGAGCTATAAGGACTGAACGGCAATGAGCGATAAACTGCCAGTGGCGATTATCGGATCCGGCAATATCGGCACCGACCTGATGATCAAGATAA
>CAZLTO010000244.1:0-2508 GCA_964562475.1 uncultured Sphingobium sp.
ATATCGTGCCCGAATGGTATTTCTGGCCGTTCTACGCGATCCTGCGCGCCTTCACGTTCGACTTCTTCTTCATCCCTGCGAAGCTGCTTGGCGTGCTGGCGATGTTTGCCTCGATCCTGCTGCTGTTCTTCCTGCCATGGCTAGATAATTCGCCGGTGCGCTCGGGCAATTATCGTCCGATGTTCAAGAAGTTCTTCTGGATCCTGATCGTTGACGTGCTGGTGCTCGGCTATTGCGGCGGTGCGCCTGCGGAGGAACCGTTCGTGATGATATCGCAGGTTGCAGCGGCTTATTACTTCGCTCACTTCCTGATCATCCTGCCGCTCGTCGCGGCCTTTGAAAAGCCGCTGCCGCTGCCCGGTTCGATTACCGAGGCGGTTCTGGCCAAGCACGACGCAGCAGCCGAATAAGGGGACGATAGAAAATGGTTCGCATTGGTGCATTTCTCGTCGGCCTGTTCTTTTCCGGCTGGCTGCTTGTATCCTTCCTGATGGGTGCGGTCGCTTATGTAAGCGAGCCGCCTGCCCCCACCGCGGAAAAGGAGTTCCACGAACACCCGAAGCAGGTGGCGTTCAGTTTCAACGGGCCGCTTGGTCATTATGACAAGGCACAGCTGCAGCGCGGGTTCCAGGTGTTCAGCGAGGTCTGCTCGGCCTGCCACAGCCTGAAGTTCGTTTCGTTCCGTGATCTAGCCGCACTTGGCTATAACGAGGCCGAGATCAAGGCGATCGCCAAGAACTGGAAGATCAAGACGCCGGACATTGACCCCAAGACGGGCGAGATGGCGACTCGTGCGCCGGTGCCTTCGGACAAGTTCCCCAAGCCCTTCGCCAACAATGTCGCGGCGGCTGCGGCGAACAACAATGCCATTCCGCCCGATCTCTCGCTGATAACCAAGGCGCGACACGACGGCAGCAATTATGTCTATTCGCTGCTGACCGGGTATCAGCAGCAGCCGGCCGAATTGCTCAAGAAGTTCCCGGATGTAAAAACCCCGTCGGGTTTGCATTACAACCCGTATTTCGCGAACCTCAATCTCGCGATGGCGCCACCACTGACCGCCGAGGGTCAGGTGACCTATGGCGAGGGGCAGCCCAAGCCCACCGTTGACCAAATGGCGCAGGATGTTGCCGCGTTCCTTACATGGACTGCTGAACCCAAGATGGAGAACCGCAAGAGCGCTGGTCTTGCAGTATTGTTCTTCCTCATCGTTGCGACGGCGCTGGCTTATATGTCGTATCGGAACATCTGGGCCGAGACCAAGCACTGATCTGGTCCAAGCATACCGGAAATTGAGAAAGGCGGTTCCGCGAGGAGCCGCCTTTTCTGATGCGCTGGTTCTGGTTGAAGTTGGGCTGGAAGAACAGATCTGCGTACGCAATATCGCACCGCGAAATCTGCTATAACATACTAATTTTTAAAGAGGAAATGGTGGGCGTGGCAAGGATTGAACTTGCGACCCCTGCGATGTCAACACAGTGCTCTACCACTGAGCTACACGCCCACTCACTTTCATCACTGTGCGCCGGTGGAAACCGCTCCGCATCAGGAGAGGCGCTGTTAGCCGCGTTGGGGGCGGAGCGCAAGGGGGCTGTGCGGATTTTATGAGGCAGAGTATGCGGGAATAGCAGGTGCTGCCGTGTGCAGGAGCTACCCCTGCCGCACGAAATCCGCCAGCACGCGCGAGTAGAGCTGATGCTCCGCGATCAACACGCGCGCGGCCAGCGTATCGGGGGTGTCGCCGGGCAGGATCGCCACTTCGGTCTGGCCCAGCACCGGGCCGTCATCGAGTTCCGCCGTCACGATATGCACGGAGCAGCCGCCGTGGCGGTCGCCGTCGGCCAGCGCGCGCTCATGCGTGTGCAGACCCTTGTATTTGGGCAACAGCGACGGATGGATGTTGAGCATCCTGCCCGCCCAGCTCGCCACGAACTCTGCGCTGAGCAGGCGCATATAACCGGCTAGCGCAACATAGTCCGCCCCGGCCTTGCGCAGTTCGGCGTCAATGATCGCATCGAACTCGGCGCGCTTCAGCCCCTTGTGGCTGTGGGCAAAGGTCGCGATGCCCTCGGCGCGGGCGAACTCCAGCCCGGCAGCCTCCGGGTCGTTGGAGGCGACGAGTACGATCTCATAGGGGCAGTCTTGCGCCTTCGCGGCATAGACCAGGGCTGCCATGTTGGAGCCGCGCCCGGAGATCAGCACAGCAACCCGCGCTTTTGCGCGCGGCGCAGCATCAGCCATCGTGATGCGCTTCCCACGGCGTGCGCGCGGACCATGCATCGCGCGATCCCGCGACGGTGCAGCCCTTGGGGCCTTTCTCGATGCAGCCGATACGCTCGACCCTCTCGCCCGCGCCTTCCAGAGCGCGGGTAACAGCCGTTACCTGCTTTTCCGACACCACCAGCACCATGCCGATGCCGCAGTTGAAGGTGCGCGCCATCTCTGCCGGCTCGATATGGCCCTGCGCCTGAAGGAAGGCCATCAGGCGCGGCTGTTCCCATGCGTTGG
>CAZLTO010000245.1:0-2506 GCA_964562475.1 uncultured Sphingobium sp.
GTGCCGATTAGGACCGCATTCTCGGTTGGGTGAAACGGGTGCCATGCTGCCCCCGTGCCGGATCAGGGAGAGGCGCTCTTGCCGGTAACGTGGCGTGACTTTCGTGACTTTCGGATCGCCTTATCGCTCCGACAGATAATAACGGTCCGTGGCGTTGAGCGCGTCATCGAGCTCATAGACGATCGGCTGGCCGGTGGGGATTTCGAGGCCGGTAATCTCGTCGTCGGGGATGTTGGAGAGATGCTTCACCAGCGCGCGGAGCGAGTTGCCATGGGCGGAGATGACGACGCGCTTGCCGGCCTTCAGCTCGGGCGCGATGCGGCTCTCCCAATAGGGCAGCACGCGGGCGATGGTGTCCTTGAGGCTTTCGGTCGCGGGGATCGCAATGCCCGCATAGCGGCGGTCCTTGGAGAGGTCGAACTCGCTGCCCGCATCGAGCGGCGGCGGCGGCACATCGAAGCTGTGGCGCCAGATGTGGACCTGTTCGTCGCCATGCTTCGCCGCCGTCTCCGCCTTGTTGAGGCCGGTCAAGCCGCCATAATGACGCTCGTTCAGATGCCAGTCCTTCTCCACCGGCAGCCACAGACGGCCCATTTCCTCCAGCGCGAGATTGAGCGTCTTGATCGCGCGGGTCTGGACGCTCGTGAAGCAACAGTCGAAATCGAGGCCCTTGTCTTTCATCAGGCGGCCTGCCGCGCGCGCTTCCTCAGCGCCCTTTTCGGTCACGTCGACATCCCACCAGCCGGTAAAGCGGTTTTCGAGATTCCATGCGGACTGGCCGTGGCGGATGAGGACGAGGGTCGGCATTATCTGAGGCTCTCTTGATTGATGCGGAGTGGATGCGCGCCTCCATAGCGCGAAAATTGCCACATGCAACTTGCGCCACGGCAAGCATCATGGAAAACCGCGCCGCATATTACGAACAGTTCAGGAGATTCGGACATGGCTATCGCGCAGCACATCATTCTTCATGACGGCCCCGGCGGCCCGTTTGAGTCGGTCGCGGTCTATGATGATGCGGCGGGCAGCCAGCCGGGCCTGCTGCTGTTCCCCAATTTTTTCGGTGTGAAGGAATGGGATATCGACAAGGCACACGCGCTCGCCATGCTGGGCTATAAGGTACTGGTGGTGGATTTTTACGGCAAGGGCAAGCGTGGCACGGATATGGAGTCCTCCGGCACATTGATGCAGGAATTCACCGCAGACCGGGCCGCAATGCGCGACCGGCTGCTCGGTGCGCTGGCCGAGCTCAAGAAGCTGCCCGGTGTGGATGCGAACCGGCTCGGCGCGCTCGGCTTCTGCCTCGGCGGCAAATGCGTGCTCGATCTTGCCCGCGCGGGGGCAGACATCAAGGGCGGCGTGGTGTTCCACGGAGTCTATGATGCGCCACCCTTCCCCAATGCGCCGATTACCGCGAAGCTGCTGGTCGCGCACGGCTGGAACGATCCGCTCTGCCCGCCGGAGGCGATGAACGGGCTGGCGAAGGAACTTACGCAAGCGGGCGTGGACTGGCAGATCATCTCCTACGGCCACACCGGCCATGCCTTCACCGCAGACAATATGCCGCTCGATCCGGCCAAGACCTTTGGCTTCCAGCCCGACACCAACCGCCGTAGCTGGCAGGCCATGAAAGACTTTTTTGCAGAGATTTTTTGAAACGAGTTATCCTTGACGCGCGGAAGCGGCACCGCTACCCCGCCGCCCGCACTCTGGGCGATTCCGCCCCTTATCCCGTCCGCGCGCCGAGTCCTGTCGAAGGGCGCGCAGGATGCACCCGGCAGGTGGAGTCCTGTATCCAATGGCAAACGTAACCGTGATCGGCGCCCAGTGGGGCGATGAAGGCAAGGGCAAGATTGTCGACTGGCTCGCGGAGCGCGCGAGCTGTGTGGTGCGCTTTCAGGGCGGGCATAATGCCGGGCATACGCTGGTCATTGGCGACAAGACCTACAAGCTGGCGCTGCTTCCTTCGGGGGTGGTCCGCGGCACACTCTCGGTCATCGGCAATGGCGTGGTGTTCGATCCCTGGCATTTTCGCGATGAAGTGACGAAGATCGCCGCGCAAGGCGTGACGATCACCCCCGATGTGCTGCATGTGGCCGAAACAGCCCCACTCATCCTCCCCATCCACCGCGACCTTGACGGGATGCGCGAGGATGCGTCCGGCGCGGGCAAGATTGGCACGACGCGGCGCGGCATCGGCCCCGCTTATGAGGACAAGGTCGGCCGCCGCGCGATCCGCATCTGCGACCTCGCGCATCTGGATGAACTGGAACCGCAGATCGAGCGCCTCTGCGCCCATCATGACGCGCTGCGCGCCGGTTTCGGTCAACCGCCAGTCGACCGTGCGCGTCTTCTGGCGGACCTCAGGGATATCGCACCGTTCGTGCTGCCTTATGCCAAGCCGGTGTGGGTGACATTGAACGAGGCGCGCAAGCGTGGCGACCGCATATTGTTTGAAGGTGCGCAGGGCGTGCTGCTGGATGTCGATCACGGCACCTATCCGTTC
>CAZLTO010000246.1:0-2481 GCA_964562475.1 uncultured Sphingobium sp.
TTGTCGACCCCTGCCGAGAGCTGCAGATGCGCGTTTACATCCCAGTTGAGGCGCGCGTCGAGCGCGAACAGCTCCGATGTATAGCCAAAAGTGTCGCCGCGCTGGAGGCCGAACAGGTCGGTATTGGGGCGACTGGCGTAGCGCATCCCCAACGAGCCTTGCAGCGTCTCCGTGAAGGCATAGCGTGCGTTGGCGTTGACGCGCCATTTGGGGATGCGCGGGAACCGCACGCCCTCGGCAGCGGGGGCGGCGCGGTTGCGCAGCGTCTTGCTGTCAATCCATGCGGCATTGGCCTCCACGTCCATGCCGGGGATCGGCCAGTCCTTCGTCTCGGCGATCGCCTCGACGCCCCATTGGCGGGTGCGGTCGATATTCTTGTAATTACTCGTGGTGACGCCGTTCTGGTTGAAGCCGGTGAAGGAGAAGATCGTATTCTTCACCCGCTGATAGAAGACCGATCCGGTGAGCTTTATCGGGCCGAGGTCTCGGCTGACGAGCAGATTGGCGTCCCTGCTTCTTTCCGGCTTGAGGTTGGGATCGAAGCTCTGGACGTTGAAGCTGCCGTCGCCGTTCAAGCTGCCCTGAAACAGCTCGCCGACGGTGGGGAAGCGGGTCGCCATGGCGAGGCTCAGCTGGACCGATGTTCCGCCCAGATTGATCTGGCCGGAGAGGCTGGGCGAAAGGGCATCCTCATACCGCGCGGCATAGCGGTTGAATACCGGCAGGCCGATATTGGGCGCGACGGTGCCGAGCCGTCCCAGCCCGCCGTCATAAGCGCGCCAGTCGTCATAGCGCAGCCCGGCGGTGATCTGCGCGTCCGGCGACAGGTGCAGCGTATCCTCCGCCCACAGCGAGAGCATGCGCGTCTTGCCGAACGTCTCGGTCGAAAACGCCTTGCCCGCCCCGCTGCGCCAGTTGGCGAGGCTATAGTTGCGCGTATCCGTGCGATAGAGACTGGCGGTCGCCCCCACAGCGAATTCGTTCGTGCCGCCCTTGGTCTCTATCGCAATGTCGCCGGTCCACCAGCCGGTCGGCCCGGCCTGCGTGAGCTTGCCCGGCCCCCCGGACTGCCCCGCCGCATAGCCATTGGACGTGAACCCCTCGCTGTTCACGATCTGATAGGTGGAGAGTGCCAGCTTGGCCGTCCATTGTCCCCACAGCGGAGCGGCCAGCCTGGCACCCAAGAGAAATTCGTCGCGTTTGGTGAGCGACCAGTTGGCGCCGGACGCGGTGTAGTTCACGCCGCCGATGCTGACGGCTCCTTCGCACTTCGCGTTGCCGCTGCTGTCGCGCAGATAGCAATCGGGCGCGTGCTGATCGTCGCGGTTGTTCCACCAGGCGAAGAGGAGCTGGCCCTTTACCGCGCCGTCATCATAGCCGATTTTCAGCTTGGCCTGTTTCTGGGTGATAAGCGCGGGCGATTGCGCGGCGAAAATGGGGTTGGTGGCGCTGCCGGGCGATCCGGCGATATGCTGATCGGGGTCCACAATCGCGCCGGTGACGGGCGTCGTGCCTGCGCCGCCGGGCGTCAGGCCGTAAAAGCTCATCGGGTGGCCTTCATTTTTGAAATAGCGCGCCGTCACACGCAGCGACCACGGGCCGTCCTTCTGTTTCAGGCCAAAGCCCGCTTCGGCCGATCCACCCCAATAGGCGTCATCGGTACCGAACTGCTTATAGGGCTGGACCATGCCCTGCACCTTAATGAAGGCTTCGGTTTCCTTGGGATCGCGCGTGGTGATGTTGACGATGCCGCCCATCGAATTGCCGATATAGCGGGAGGAATAAGGCCCGTAGACGATGTCGAACTGCCGCACCTCGCCGGGGCCGACCACGCCCCATTTGGGAGAGAAGCTGAAGCTGTTGCCGAGGAAGTTGGAGACGACGAAGCCATCGACCATCACCAGCGTGCGCGCGCTCTGGGTCGAGTTGGTGCCGCGAAAGCCTGGGACGCCGTTGCTGTCTCCGGCATAGCGTTTGCGCACGAAAAAGTCCGGCGCGTATTTCATCAGGTCTTCGGTGTTGAAGGCGTTGATGGCGGCGAACTGCTTTTCGCCCAAGGACACGGCGAGGCCGCGCGGCTCGATCTCGATCGGCGCATCGTGCTGGCCGACGACGATGATCGCGTCCGCTGAGTTGGGCGCGTCATCCGCGAATGCGGAGGTGGGTATATAAAGCGCAGCCGCGAGGACTGCATAAACAGGTTTCATGGAAACTATCCTGAACAAAGGAAAGCATGCCGGGCGCGCGCGGAGGCGCTTAAACCCGGAACGGCGCTAGGTTCAGGCGGTGAGCGGCGGTCCGCGTAAAGGCGGGCGGATCTGGCCCGAGCGTCCCTCAAGGACGCGGTAGAGCGGCGCGAATCCTGCTACGAGGATGAACGCCAGCGCGAGGGCGATGAGCGGCGCATCGGCCCCGCCCAATGCGGTCATCGAGAGCGAGGCAAACGCGCAATGCTCGTTGGCGGGCTTGCCGCCCTTGTCG
>CAZLTO010000247.1:0-2466 GCA_964562475.1 uncultured Sphingobium sp.
ATGGTGATGCGGTTGTCGTCCCACAGCACGTTCAACCGACCCAGCTTCAAA
Source organism: uncultured Sphingobium sp. (assembly GCA_964562475.1). Taxonomy (GTDB): domain Bacteria; phylum Pseudomonadota; class Alphaproteobacteria; order Sphingomonadales; family Sphingomonadaceae; genus Sphingobium. The sequence goes on from CAZLTO010000247.1 coordinate 52, forward strand.
TGCCCGGCGAGGCCGATCGCCTCATGGTTGATGCCTTCCATCAGGCAGCCGTCGCCAGCGACCACCCATGTCTTGTGATCAACGAGATCATCGCCAAACACGCCATTGAGATGCCGCTCGGCCATCGCCATACCAACGGCCATCGCCAGCCCCTGACCCAGTGGACCGGTGGTGCATTCCACGCCCGGCAGCTCGAAATTCTCGGGGTGGCCCGCGCACGGGCTGTGCAGCTGGCGGAAATTGCGGATGTCACCGATCGTCGGGCGCGCATAGCCAGAAAGGTGCAACAGCGAATAGATCAGCATCGAGCCATGACCGGCGGAAAGCACGAACCGATCCCGGTCCGCCCATGTCGGCGCGGAGGCATCGAACTTCAGAAACTCCCGGAACAACACGGTCGCAACATCCGCCATGCCCATCGGCATGCCAGGATGGCCGGAATTGGCGGCCTGCACCGCGTCCATCGACAGCGCCCTGATCGCGTTGGCCAGCGTCTGTTCGGATATGCTCATCGGACGGATGCCTTCATGTGCTGGTTTGGCGGGTACGCTCGCGTCGTGCGAGTCGCGGCTTGCGCGGTTCCTTTGTCCCGCTATCCTTGAGTCGTCAACCACGGCAACCATCATTCCTGCGCATGTCCAGTGGAATTTACGGCAAACTGGGTGCTTGTATGGCCTTTGCTGATGTTGCTATGAACAGTCATGCCCAGCCCTGCCCTCGCTCAGGCGCTCGATCGCCTTGACCAAGCCCTCAGCCACGCCGAGCGCGCGCTCGCGGACAGCGCAGCCGAACGCCCTGCGCCCTCCTCAACAAAGGATGACATGGTCCGGGCCGCCATCGCGGATCTGGATGTGCTGATCACCGCACTCGGCGGAGAGAATAATGGCTGAAGTCAGCCTCAACATCGGCGGACGGCACTATGATGTGCATTGCCGCGACGGCGAAGAGGCGCAGCTCATGCGCCTCGCCGCGATCATCGACGACAAGACCAATGTCGCACGCCGCGCTTCTCCGGGCCTGACAGAGGTGCGGCAACTGTTGTTCGCTTCCATCCTGCTGGCGGATGAACTCAACGACCTGCGCGCGCAGGGCAGAGCGCAGGGCGCGTTCAATCTCGGCCCGGCAACCGGCGGAACGGAAGAAGACGCGCTGGCGGCGCGGCTCGATGCGCTGGCGGCACGGATCGAATCCCTTGCACAAAAACTTGCGGACTGACGCTCCGCTCCCTAGATAGGGAAATGGCGGGTACTGCCCGGCACGAGCTGAAGCGAACATCCCTGAGGCGATATAACATCCAAGGGGGCTGTCCCTGTACGGGCCCTGGCCCGATGCACATGGTCCCCACCTGACGTAGTGGCGTCAGAGGATATTCCGGCAAACGACCACGGCGGTCCCGCCAACCCGCCATTCCGTTGACACGGGCCTGCAAAGAGCGATTTTCTGCGCTCCGGTGCTCAAAACCACTCTTTTCGGTTCCGTCTGATCCAAAAGACGCCATATCGCCGGGGCCATCATTGAACGAAACCACAGACAAATCCGCGCTGCGCCTCTCCGCCCGCGCCAATCGTGCCGCCTTCGTGGCCGGGCTGGACCCTATGGCGCACAGGCTCGCCTTCCGCGCATTGCCCAGCCCGGCGCGCGCGCTGCTGGAAGGAAGGCGGTGCGTTGCGCTTTACGCACATGTGAACGATGAAGCGCCTGCGCTGCGCCTTGCGGAAGCATTGCAGGCCGCGGGCAAGACAATATGCCTGCCGCGCGCGCTGGATCGGCTGGGAACAATGGAGTTCCGCGCATGGTCGCCCGGCGATGCGCTGGAAGAGGGGCCTTTCGCGACCCGTCACCCTTCTGCCGATGCGCCCGTGCTCCATCCGCAAGCAATCATCGCGCCGTTGCTCGCGTTTGACGGACGGTTGATGCGGCTGGGGCAAGGCGGCGGCTATTATGACCGCGCCTTTGCCCGCTATGAGGATGCGCTGCGCATCGGCCTCGCCTGGTCGGTGCAGCAGGTTGACGAAGTTCCCGCCGATCCCTGGGACATGCCGCTCCACCTTGTCATCACCGAGCGCAGCCTGATAGAGGCCGCGGAATGATCGGCGCTCCCCCTCCCCCAAGCTGGCGCAAACCCGCCGGCATGCTCCTCATCCTCGGCCTCATCGCCCTCTGGGCGTTTCTGATCGGCAGCTTTTCGCAGGAGCTGGGCGCGCTTCCCGGCTGGGCGCAGATCCCCGTGTATCTCGTAAGCGGCATTATCTGGATCGCGCCGCTGAAGCCGCTATTACAGTGGATGGAAACAGGCCGCTGGACCCCCTGAGGGCTAAAGCGAAATAATGGCTATCGGGTGTTGACAGCGCATTGGGCTTCCGATAGCTGCGCGGCTCCACAGCCCACGCGGGTGTAGCTCAGTTGGTTAGAGCG
>CAZLTO010000248.1:0-2455 GCA_964562475.1 uncultured Sphingobium sp.
TTTTTCGCGTGGGTTTGGCTGGGCCGTCTAAGGGGGCCGAACGGAGGCTGGCTAGGGTGCCGGCGGGAGGTCCTCGGGACGCCGGGGGCGATTTTAGCGGCCAGTTAACGGAATATTGAATGCTAGATATTGAAATTTGTCAGCGGGATGCGCTATATCCCGCGTGGTGCGTGCCGCGATCGGGGCGTCACCTGCGGCTCGATGGTTCGAGCTCCGGGTACTTGCAGAGGACTTAAGCTATGACCACCCAACTCATTCATCTGACCACCCAAATCCAGCGCTGGCTCGACCAGCGCGTTGCCCGTCATCTGGCGGCCCAGGCCGAACGGCTGGAACCGGTAAAACATTAACCAGTTGAGCCATGGCCCGGAAATGCAAAAGCCGGTTTCGACAGGGGCCATGCTCGAACGAAGAAACAGGATCATGATGCGAAATCGCATCATGATCTGGAGGGATCAAATGACCACCCGTCGTCCCATCGTCCCGCAGGTGCGCGCATGAACGAAGTTGTGGTTTTGACCCCTGAACGGATCCTTGAGGTAACCGAGGACGTTCTGCGCCGCTACGGGCTCGCCAAGGCGACCGTCGTGGACGTTGCCCGCGCGCTCGATGTCAGCCACGGCAGCGTCTACCGCCACTTCCCCAGCAAGGCCTCGCTGCGCGAGGCCGTGGCCAAGCGCTGGCTCGACCGGTTGAGTGCGCCGCTGTTCAAGATCGCGGAAGCTTCCGGCCCGGCGCCGGCGCGGCTCGACAAATGGCTGCGCACGATGTTCTCGATCAAGCACAAGCGGCTCGGCGACGATCCCGAAATGTTTGCGACCTACCTGACGCTGGCCCGCGAGGCCTGCAAGGCGGTGAACTGCCACAAGGATTGCCTGGTCGATCAGATTGCCCTGATCCTGTCCGATGGCGTGAAGCAGGGCGTGTTCCAGGTTGCGGACGTCAATGTTTCGGCGCGCGCCATTTTCGATGCCACCAGCCGCTTCCATCATCCCGGCCATGCCGAGGAATGGAACGATCCGGGCACGCCAGCCAGGATCGACGCGCTGCTGTCGCTCCTGCTCAAGGGTTTGGAAGCGCCGCGCAAGCGCTGACTTTCCTCCACAAACGATTGCCGTTGCCCGTCGTGGACGCCGCCCAGCGCCCGCGCAGCTTTCGTCTGGTTGCAACCCGCACGCGGCATGATGTTTGATATCCCTCAACACGCGCGCAGGCTAAGGCGCGATGATGGATCGGGAGGAATACGTGCGTCTTGCGGTCTTTGCCGACATTCACGCCAACCGGCAGGCGTTCAGCGCCTGTCTCGATTTCGCGTGGGCGCATGGTGCGGAGCGGGTCGTCTGCCTCGGTGATGTCGTCGGCTATGGCGCTGATCCCGAATGGGCAGTCGATACCGTGATGGGCCTGGTCGATGACGGCGCCATCGCCGTCATCGGCAACCACGACCACGCCGTCAGCACCCCATCGGAGACCATGAACGCCGAGGCGCAGGCCGCGATTGAATGGACGCGCGGCAGGCTCAGCGCGCCGCAGCGGCGCTTTCTGGCGGAGCTGCCGTTGAAGCGGCAGGAGGGCGATCGCCTCTATGTGCATGCTGAAGCCTCGCACCCGGCGCGATGGCACTATGTGCGCGGCACCCCGGATGCTGCGCGCAGCATCGCTGCGACCGAAGCCCATGTCACGTTCTGCGGGCACATTCACCGTCCGGCGCTGTACTCGATGTCGTCGGCGGCCAAGATGACGAGCTTCATCCCCACCGCCGACGTCCCGGTGCAATTGCTCAGCGGCCGGCGCTGGCTTGCGGTGCTGGGTTCGGTCGGGCAGCCGCGGGACGGGGATCCGGCGGCATCGTTTGCGATGGTCGACACCACGTCGCGCGAGATCACCTATTGCCGCGTGCCCTACGACGTCGAGGCGGCGGCGTCGCGCATTCGCGCCAACGGCCTGCCGCACTGGCTGGCCGATCGCCTGCTGCTCGGGAGGTGAGGGATGACGAAGCTCGAAATTGCGTCCGGCGCGCAGGTGGATGGATTCACGATCGGGGAGCAGGTCCACCAGGGCGGCATGGCGACTCTGTGGACGGTGACCCACCCCGGCATCCATGTGCCGATGCTGATGAAGGTGCCGCGAATATCCGAGGGCGAGGATCCGGCGGCCATCGTCAGTTTCGAGATGGAGCAGATGATCGTGCCGCGGCTGGCGGGTCCGCACGTGCCGGGCTGCTTCGGCACCGGCGACTTCGAACGGCAGGCCTATGTCGTCATGGAGCGCATCCCCGGCAAGACGCTACTGAGCCGGCTTGCCGAACTGCCGCTCCCGTATGAAGAGGCGCGGCTGATCGTCGGCAGGATTGCGACCGCGCTCGCCGACCTGCACCGGCAGAACGTCATCCACCACGACATCAAGCCGAGCAGCATCATGTTTCGCCCCTCCGGCGAATGCGTGCTGATCGATT
>CAZLTO010000249.1:0-2455 GCA_964562475.1 uncultured Sphingobium sp.
ACGGACCAATGGGTCCGTCCCACGTCGCCCAATGCCGCAGCCAGAACCCGTTCGACGTCGTCGACGATCCCGAAATCGATATCGCCGCGGCCCCGGAATCCCGCCATGACGAGGACGACCGGCTGAAGCCCGAATATGTCTCCGCCGTGCGCGATGCGGTGGAGGCGGGGGATACCGAGCGCGCGCGCGAGCTGGTCGCGCCCCTGCATCCGGCGGACGTGGCCGACCTCATCGAGCTGACCCCTGCGGATGAGCGCGCGGATGTGATTGCCGCGCTGGGCGATCTGGTCGGCGCCGAGGTGCTTTCCGAACTCAACGATTATGTCCGCGACGACGTGATCGAGGAGATGGAGCCGGAGCAGGTCGCGGAGTTCGCCTCCGAGCTCGATACCGATGACGCGGTCGCGCTGATCGAGGATCTGGAGGAAGACGAGCAGCAAGCGGTCCTCGATGCGATGGAGCCCGAAGATCGCGCCGCGATCGAGAGCGCGCTCTCCTTCCCCGAGGAATCCGCCGGCCGCCTGATGCAGCGCGATCTCGTTGCTGTGCCGCAGCACTGGTCGGTGGGGCAGGTGATCGATTATCTGCGCGACAATGTCGAGCTGACAAGTGACTTCTGGGAAATCTATGTCGTCGACGAGGCGCATCATCCGATCGGTTGCTGCCTGCTCTCCTGGTTGCTCACAACGCCGCGCCAGATCGCGATCTCGGATGTGATGAAGCGCGAGCAAACCCTGATCCCGGTCGATATGGATCAGGAAGAGGTCGCGCTGCGCTTCCAGAAATACGCGCTGATCTCGGCCGCCGTGGTCGATCCCGCCGGGCGGCTGGTCGGCATGATCACCGTCGACGACATCCTCCACATTGTTCAGGAAGAGGCGGGCGAGGACATCCTTCGCCTATCCGGCGCGGGGGATGGCGACATCAACGAGCCGGTGATCGACAGCTACAAGGCGCGGGTGCGCTGGCTGCTCTCCAATCTCCTCACCGCGCTGCTTGCCTCTTCGGTCATCCGCATGTTCGAGGGCACGATCGAACAGATGGTGGCGCTGGCGACGCTGATGCCGATCGTCGCGGGTGTCGGCGGCAATGCGGGGAGCCAGACTATGGCGGTGACGGTGCGTGCGCTTGCCACCAACCAGATCACCGGGTCCAACACATGGCGCACGATCGTCCGTGAAATCCGGGTAGCGTTCCTAAACGGTGCGACGGTCGCAGTGGTGATCGGCATCGGGGTGGCGCTGGTGTTTTCCAATCCCGCGCTGGGCGGGGTGATCGCGGCGGCGATGCTGACCAACATCGTGACGGCAGGCCTCGCGGGGGCGGCGATCCCGCTGATATTCGATCGCTTCGATGCCGATCCGGCGGTCGCCTCGTCAATCTTCGTGACGATGATTACCGATTCGATGGGCTTTTTCGCGTTTCTCGGTCTTGCGACGTTGAGCGGGTTGACGGCCGCCGCTTGAAAAGCGCTTCGAGACCGGCCATTTCACCCCAATGCCGCTCCATCTCACCAAGATCGCTTTCGGCTGTGACAGCGCCGCCGATCTCGCCGCCCGGCTGGAGCGGCGCGCGGCGGAAGGCGAGGTGCGTCTCACCACCCGCTATTGCCCGAAGCGGGCAGCGGAAATGGCGGGCGGCTCGCTCTACTGGATTCATGGCGGGATGATCGTCGGCCGCAGCCCGCTCATCGGGTTCGAGGATAACGAAGAAGGGCGCTATTGGCTGAAGATCGAGCCGCGCCTCATTCCGGTATCGCCCGCGCCCAAGCGCGCGCATCAGGGCTGGCGCTATCTGGAGGACAAGGATGCGCCGCCTGATCTCGGCGCGGGGGAAGCCGCCGGAGACGCCCTGCCCGCGAACATATTGGCGGAGCTGGGGCGTCTGGGTCTGGTATAGTCTGGTATAGGGCTTATTTCGCTTCGGCAGCGGGCGCTGCGGTAGCGGTAGCCTCGACCTTGGCCTTTTCCTCGGCCTTCTCTTCAGCCTTGGCCTGCGCCTCGATCTCTTTCGAGTCCATATCGATGGTGCCGAGGCGCTTTGCGCGCTCCGCCGCGACCAGATCGCTCCAGCTCTTGTCGCCCATCGTTTTGCGCTCGGCCTTGGCTTCTCTGGCGATCTTCGAGAAACAGCCGGTGAAGCCGCCTCCGCCCACCGGCGAGCAGCTCTGCGTGCCGGAAGCGCCGACATATTCGATCGAGCGGACGCGGCTGGTCCAGCTCTCGTTCCTGGTGGAGCCGATCTCCTCGCGGCGCAGCTCCTTGGGGATGCGATAGCGCTCCTCTTCCCCCTGGCGTGCGCAGACGAGGATTTCGTTGCCCTCGCTGATCGGGCAGGGGTCCTCGCCATAGACGATGACCTGGCGGACGCGCGGTTCGGTTGGCCCGATCTGGGCGCTTGCCGGAATTGCGGCTGTCAGCGCAAAAAGTGCGAAGGAGAGGTTGGCAGTTGCTTT
>CAZLTO010000250.1:0-2444 GCA_964562475.1 uncultured Sphingobium sp.
GGCCCGATCCCACCCCGGGCGGGCATACCCTGGGTCTGGGCTGCGGCGACGGCACATTGACGCAGGCGCGGGTGGACGCGGGCGCGATTGTGACGGCGGTGGATGCTTCGGAAGACATGGTCGCCGCAGCGCGGGCGCGTGGCCTCGATGCAGAGGTCATGGATGGCGAGAAACTCGCCTTCGACGGTATATTCGATGCCGTTTTTTCCAACGCCGTGCTCCATTGGATGCTCGATGGCGCAGCAGTGGCGACGGGAGTGCATCGCGCGCTCAAGTCCGGCGGACGGTTTGTCGGCGAGATGGGCGGCGCGGGTAATGTCCGTGCCTTGCGGGCGGCGCTGAACGCCGAGATCGAGGCGCGGGGCTATGTCCTGCCGGAGCGCGACCAGCAATGGTATCCATCGGTGGAAGAATTCAGCGCGATTTATGGCAAGGCGGGCTTTTCGGACATAGACGCATGGCTGATCGACCGGCCGACCCCCTTGCCTGCAGGCCCGGCGGGTTGGTTTCGTACCTTCCGCAGCGGCTATTGCGACATGATCGGCGTGCCGGTTGAAGCGCGCGAGGGGATCTATACTGCGGCAGAGGCGCGTATGCCTGCCGATATGTTGGGCGAGGATGGGATTTGGCGTGCAGACTATGTGCGCTTGAGGTTTTCGATGAGGAAAGTAAACTAGATGCGGTATCTTCCCCTTACGGATACAGACCGGCGCGTGATGCTGGATACGGTCGGCGCGGCCAGTATCGACGATCTGTTCGTCGACGTTCCCGCCGAGGCGCAGCTAAATGCCAAAATCGCGGGACTGCCCGATCATGCGACTGAGCTGGCGGTGGAGCGACACATGAGCGCTCTGGCGCGGAAGAACATGGCGGCGGGCGGCGGGCCGTTCTTCCTCGGTGCGGGGGCCTATCGCCACCATATCCCGGCCTCGGTCGATCATCTGATCCAGCGCGGCGAGTTTCTGACCGCCTATACGCCCTATCAGCCGGAGATCGCGCAAGGTACACTCCAGATGCTGTTCGAGTTCCAAAGCCAAGTCGCGCGGCTGCTGGGATGCGATGTCGCGAACGCCAGCATGTATGACGGCTCGACTGCCTGTTGGGAGGCGGTGGCGATGGCCGCGCGCATCACCAAACGCAAACGTGTGGTGCTCTCCGGCGCGCTGCACCCGCACTACGCGCAAGTCGTCAAGACCATGTCCAAGGTGACGGACTACAGCATTGCGGGCTCGCTGCCCGCGATGCAGCCCACGCCCGATAATGCCGGTTTGATTGCACGGATCGATGAGGAAACGAGCTGTGTCGTGGTGCAATATCCCGACATATTGGGTCGCTTGCCCGATCTGGAGGAGATTGGCGCCGCGGCGCGGGCCAAGGGCGCGTTGCTGGTCGTGGTGGTAACGGAGCCTGTAGCGCTGGGCGCTATTAAGTCGCCGGGCGAGCAGGGCGCGGACATTGTGGTGGGCGAGGGGCAGTCCTTGGGCGTCGGCCTGCAATTTGGCGGACCCTATCTTGGTCTGTTCGGTTGCAAACAGAAATATGTGCGCCAGATGCCCGGACGACTATGTGGCGAGACGCTGGATGCGGAAGGCAAGCGCGGTTTCGTGCTGACGCTGTCCACGCGCGAGCAACATATAAGGCGCGAGAAGGCGACGTCGAATATCTGTACGAATTCAGGACTTTGCGCGCTAGCCTTCACTATTCATATGACCTTGCTCGGCGAAAAGGGCTTGCGCGATCTGGCGATGCTCAATCATGCGATGGCAGTCAATGCAGCGGAAAAACTGGCATCCATTCCCGAAGTTCAGTTATTAAACGATAATTTTTTCAATGAGTTTACAGTTATTCTTCCTAAAGATGCTCGGGAAGTGGTCCGCACATTGGCGGATCGTGACATCCTTGCCGGCGTATCGTTGGGGCGCCTGTTTCCCGGTGAGGGGGCGCTTGCCAACGGCCTCGTTGTTGCAGTCACGGAGATGACAACGGATGAGGATGTCGATGCGCTGTGCGCTGGGTTGAAGGAGGTGCTGGCATGACGATAAACCAGAGCGGTTGGCGCCCGGAGATGGCCGCTACAGGTGCAGCAGCAGTTCTGCAGACCGCTACAGGCAACCGCGCACTGATGTTGGAGGAGCCGCTGATCTTCGAGATCGGTTCGACTGACCGCACTGGCGTCGATCTGGCGCAGGCGCCCGCCGTGCAGAGCCGCCTCGGTGGGATGGAGCGCATTGCGCCGATCGGCCTGCCCGGTCTCTCGGAGCAAGAGACGGTACGGCATTATACCCGCCTCTCGCGTCAGAATTATGCGATTGATCTCGGTCTGTTCCCGCTTGGTTCGTGCACGATGAAGCATAATCCGCGCCTCAACGAGAAAGTGGCCCGAATGTCCGGCTTTGCCGATCTGCACCCGTTGGCGCCGCAATCGGTGGTGCTCATGGAATTCG
>CAZLTO010000251.1:0-2442 GCA_964562475.1 uncultured Sphingobium sp.
GGGTGGTGAGTTCGCGTCACGAGACCAGCCTCTCGACCCGCTCGGTATCCAGGGAATCGCCTGCGGCCGGGTCGACGCCTTCGAGGCGCGCGATATTGGCGGGGTTGCCCGCATAAGTGAGCGCATCCAGCACGGTGATCGTATCGTCCGGGCGACGCGTGCGCCAGTAATGCACGAAGTTCGCGCCGATGAACCCGGCGCCGCCGGTAACGAGCAGTTCAGCCATGTGAGAGGATTTCCTTAAGCATGAGGCGCAGATTGGCGCGCCAATGGGGTGCCGGGCCGCCCAGGGCCGCGAAGCTGCTGCTCTTGTCGAGCACCGAATAATGCGGGCGGGTCGCGGGTGTCGGATAGTCCGAAGTGGCGATGGGGATCACGGGCACGGCGCGGGTCAGCAGGCCAGCGGCCAGCCCCTCTTCCTGAATGGCGACCGCGAAATCATACCAGCTCGCCGCGCCGCTGTCGGTGTAATGATGGATGCCGGTGACGCCTTTAGCGCTCAAGGCCCAGAGCGCGGCGGCAAGATCGGGTGCGTAGGTCGGCGTGCCGATCTGGTCAGCCACTACGCGCACTTCATCGCGCTCCGCCATAAGGCGCAGCATGGTGCGCACGAAATTATGGCCCTTGGGGGCATAGACCCATGCGGTGCGGACGATGAGCGCCCCTTCGCCTGCGGCCTGCTCGCCCGCCAGCTTGGTGCGGCCATAGGCGCTGACCGGGGCGGTCGGCGCATCCGGCGCGTAGGGGATGCCGCTCACGCCATCGAACACGAAATCGGTCGAGACATGGACGAGGCGGGCATTATGCGTGCGTGCGGCGGCGGCCAGATTGGCAACGGCCTCCGCGTTGATGCGGAGCGCCAGCGCCTCTTCGCTCTCGGCCTTGTCTACGGCGGTATAGGCGGCGGCGTTGAGGATGAGGTCGGGATTATGCTCCGCCACGAACGCATCGACGGCAGCAGCATCGCATATGTCGAGTTCGGCGACATCGGTGCAAATCAGCTCTGTGCCAGATGGAGCCGTCTGCTGCAGTGACCAGCCAAGCTGACCGTTCGCACCGGTGATGAGTGCCTTCATGCGCCAAGCCTCATGGAAACGTCACCGCTTCGCTTAAGGCTTTGCCAGCGACATCCTTCGCAGAAAGCTGCGGCGTGATACCCTCGAGCGGCCATTCGATGCCGACAGCAGGGTCGTTCCAGAGCAGACTATGCTCGTTCGCCGGATCATAATAGCCGACGCATTTGTAGAGGAAATCCGTGCCATCTTCGAGGCAGAGAAAACCGTGCGCCATACCCGGTGGCACCCAGAACATCCGTTTATTGGCGGCGGAAAGCTCCACACCCACCCATCTGCCGAAGGTCGGCGAGGATTTGCGCATATCGACCACCGCATCGAACACCGCTCCGGCGGTCACGCGCACCAGCTTTCCCTGCGGCCCCGGCTGCTGATAATGCATGCCGCGCAGCACGCCCTTGCTGGAGCGGCTGTGATTGTCCTGCACGAAATCGAGATCGAGGCCCGCCTGTGCGAAGGTGCGCGCGTTCCAGCTCTCCATGAAAAAGCCGCGCTCGTCGCCAAAGACCTTCGGTTCGATGATGAGGACGCCGGGTATCGCCGTTTCGATCAGCTCCACTTCGCGCCCCCTTCGAGCAGCTTCAGCAGATAGTCGCCATAGCCGGATTTGACGAGCGGCGCGGCGATGCGCTCGAGCTGCGCGTCGTCAATGAAGCCCTTGCGCCAGGCGAGTTCTTCCGGGCAGCAGATCTTCAATCCCTGCCGGTCCTCGGTAATACGGACATAATTTGCCGCGTCGATGAGCGAGCCATGCGTGCCGGTATCGAGCCACGCATAGCCGCGGCCCATGATCTCGACATTCAACTCGCCTGCCTCAAGATAGAGCCGGTTAAGGTCGGTGATCTCCAGCTCTCCGCGCGGCGATGGCTTGATCGCGTGCGCATAGTCCACCGCACGACCGTCATAGAAATAGAGGCCGGTCACGGCATAGTTGGATTTTGGCTGGGCGGGCTTTTCCTCGATCGTCTCGGCACGGCCCTTGCTATCGAACGACACCACGCCATAGGCGGTCGGGTCGCCCACATAATAGCCGAACACCGTCGCGCCGCTCTCGCGTTCCGCAGCACTGTCCAGCAGTTCGGTCAAACCGTGGCCGTAGAAAATATTATCGCCCAATATCAGCGTTGACGGGTTCGTTCCCACGAAATCGGCACCGATGTGATAGGCCTGCGCAAGACCACCCGGTTCAGGCTGAACCGCATATGTGAGCGAGAGCCCCATGTCCGATCCGTCACCGAGCAGCGCCTGGAAAGCGGCCTGATCGTGCGGCGTGGTGATAATCATGATCTCGCGGATGCCGGACAATATCAGCACCGAGAGCGGATAATAAATCATCGGCTTATCATAGACCGGCATCAGCTGCTTGGGG
>CAZLTO010000252.1:0-2424 GCA_964562475.1 uncultured Sphingobium sp.
GCGCTATCGTCGGCATCAACACCAGCAGCACGATCTGGTATGTGATGGCGGGGGTCGGCCTTAGCGCCCTCGTTAAAAGCGCACCGCTGGCGTTCTCGATACTCGGCTGGGCGGGCGCCGCCTACCTCATCTGGCTCGGCATCCAGACATGGCGCGCGCATGCCCGTCTGGCGGTGAAGCAGGAGCGGACACGGATCGGAGCGTGGAAGGGGTTTTCCACTGCGGTCGCCGTCCAGCTCTCCAACCCCAAGGCTTTGGTGTTCTTCACCGTATTCCTGCCGCCATTCGTGAATGTGCACCAGCCGGTCGCGCCGCAGCTGATCGTGCTCGCGACCATCGGCATCATTATCGAGACCATCGTTCTCGGCGGCTACGGCTTGCTCGCCTACCGGCTGGGCGGGCTATCGCTATCCACCCGCGCGGAAAAGCGGCTGGGCGCCATACAGGGTGCGCTGCTGGTCGCTATCGGGCTGGGAATGGCGATGATACGACTGGGGCAATCATGACCGCTACCCTGAGAGATCCCGTAGCCGAACTCATTCGCACTGTGGCGGCCGAGGTCATCCTGCCGCGCTTTCAGAACCTCGCTTCGCATGAAGTGATGGAGAAAGCGGCGGACGACCTTGTCACCATTGCCGACCGCGAGAGCGAGGCGCGGCTTGCGGAGGGGTTGGCGCGGCTGCTTCCGCAAGCCAGCATCGTCGGCGAGGAAGCCTGCGCCGCCGATCCGTCGCTGCTGGCAGCCCTGTCCAACGATCTCTGCTGGATCATCGACCCCATTGACGGCACCGGCAATTTCGCAGCCGGGCGCGCGCCCTTTGGCGTGATGGTCGCGCTGACCGAGCGCGGGGAGACGATTGCCGGGTGGATCTACGATCCCTTGAGCGGGCGCCTCTGCCATGCGGAGCGCGGCAAGGGCGCAACGATCAACAGCGAGCGTATAAAAGCGCGGACAAGCAGCGCGGCCTTGCCCGTAGCGGGCGTCTCCACCCTGTTCCTGGACGCACAGGAACGCGAACAAATGGAAGCGCGCGCCGAAGGCAAGCTCGATCTCGTTGGCATACCCCGCTGCGCGGCGGAACAATATCCGCGCATTGTGCTGGGACAGAACGATCTCGCCTTGTTCAAGCGCACGCTGGCGTGGGATCATGCCGCGGGCGTGTTGTTCCTCAACGAAGCGGGCGGCATGGCCTGCCGGTATGATGGCAGGCCCTATCTCGCCTCGTCGAACGAAGACGGTATGCTTGCCGCCGCCAGCCCGGCAATGTGGGAGCGCGCGGCGCGTATATTGTTCGGTTAAGCGAACAAACGGCCCAGGGATTTATCCAGCACCAGAAGCTGCCACAACAGGCGGCCATGATCGGCCTTTCCAGCCTTGTGGTCCTTGGCTAGCTTCGCCATTATTTCCCGGTCGAACCAGCCGGTGCGCGCCAGCAGCGAGCCATCCGCCACCGCTGCCGCTTCTTGGCTAAGCGCATCGCGGAACCAGTGCGCAATCGGCGTCACGAACCCCATCTTGCCGCGATAGAGAATGTTGTGCGGCAGATGCGGCTCCATCGCGCGCTTCATGAGATATTTGCCGGTGTTGCCGTGGATGCGCTGACCGATCGGCAGCCGCGCGGCAAATTCGACAAGCCGGTAATCGAGCAGCGGCTCGCGTGCTTCGAGGCTTACGGCCATGCTCATCCGGTCCATCTTGGTGAGGATGTCGCCGGGCAGCCAGATCTTGAGATCGGCATATTGCGCGCGGTCGAGCGGATCGCGCGCGGGGGCGCTTTCCATCGCCTTCACAATGCGATCCTCCGCGCGATGGCCTGAAATCGCGCGCGTGAACTCCGCGCCATAGAGCTTTGCGCGCAACTCCGGCGGCGTGAAGCCGACCGAGCGCGCATAGGCCTCCGCCCCGCTCATCGCCAGCTCCTGAAAGGTGGATTTGGCGCGCAGGAAGCGCGGCGCCCAGTCGGCCTTGGGCCACATAGCGCCCAGCGCGCCGAACACCGGCCCGCGCAACCCTTGCGGCAGCATCCGTCGCACCCCCTCGCCACGATACTGGAACAGATGGCGTCGGTAGCCCGCGAAGGCCTCGTCCGCGCCATCGCCCGAGAGCGCCACCGTCACCTCCTCGCGCGCCAGCTCGCACACCCGGAAGGTCGGAAGCGCGGAGGCGTCGGCAAAGGGCTCGTCGAAATGCCCGACGATCCGGTCGATGAGTCCATAATCGTCCGGCGAGACGATCCTGGTGCGATGATCGGTAGCGAAGCGCCGCGCGACATGATCGGCATAGCGGCGCCCGTCGAGGCTCTCGACATCGAAACCGATGGTGCAGGTCCTCACCGCCTGGGCCGACTGCTCCTCCATCGGCACCACCACCGAGGAAGAGTCCAACCCCCCGAAAAGGACCGCCCCCAGCCGCCCCACCGCCAC
>CAZLTO010000253.1:0-2422 GCA_964562475.1 uncultured Sphingobium sp.
GCCCATCAGTCGGCTCGATCAACCAATGAACAACCTGTTGAAGCTCCACAACTAGCTTCCGGCGGGCCTCGCCCGCGCAAAGCCATGCATGCGCCGCGCCCATTGATAGGCGATGACGCCACCCTTCACCGGCTGGATCAGCGCGACGGCGAGGATGGCCGCGAAGCTCGGCCAGATCAGCGCCTGCCAGCCGACCGGTATTGCGAACATTATGTTCACCTCGATCATCGTCGGCACGATGATATGACCCAGCAGCAGGATGACGATATAGGATGGAAAGTCGTCGGCCTGATGTCCGTCGAGCGCCTCGCCGCAATGGGTGCAGGCCATCGCGGGCTTGAGAAACCGCGTGAACAGCCTGCCCTCGCCGCAGGCTGGACAATGCCCGGCAAAACCGCGCCGGATTGCGGGGCCGAGAAGGCGTTCGGGCAGTTGGGGCTGTGGCGGCAGGGTCATGCTTGGTGCCTTAGTGCCTGAAACGCAGGATAATCAAGCGCGCGCCCAAGAAAATTGTTGGATCGCCTGTATAGTGCTGCGATAGGCACAACAGGAAAGCGTGCTTCACCACGACATCTTTCGCGCTGCTCGACGACGCGCGGTCGGCGGGAGCAACCCTTCAGGCAAGGCGTCCTTCGATGTTGCCAATCGCACTATTTGCATGGAAAAGGAAGCTGAACGGGGGGCGATCAGACCCGTGTCAGGCCTGGTCGCAGACTCCCATATGGAAAGAGAGTGGAATGAATGTCTCAACAAGTCCCGGTTGCCGGGCGGGATGACGCATGACCGCAACTGATGCCGCGCATTTCGATCTGATTGAGACGATTGCCTTCGATCCGGACGAGGGCATGCCGTTGCTCGAACATCATCTTGCGCGGCTGAAGCGCAGTGCCGATGAGCTGGATTTCACGTTCGACCGGCATAGCGTGCGCAATGAATTGCAGGCGGCGACCTTCCGCCTGCGCACCAAAAGCCGAGTACGGCTGCTCGCCTCGCGCCGCGGGTCGGTTGCGATAGAGGTGCGTCCGTATCAGACCTGGCCTCAGCCGATCATGCAGGTGGCGATCGTCAAGCGGCCTGCCCCGGCGGATGACTGGCGCTTGCGGTACAAGACCACCGAACGTGGCCTCTATCGGGAGGCTCATCATGCGGGTGGCACCTATGAGGTGCTGATGGTCGATGACGACGGATTTCTCACCGAGGGCAGCTTCACCAACATCTTCGTCGAGCGGGCGGACAAGCTGGTTACGCCGCCGCTCACGCGCGGGCTGCTGCCAGGCGTGCTGCGCGCAAGCCTGATCGAGCTCGGGGAGGCGGTTGAAGGGGATCTGCGCCCGTATGATCTGGAGCGCGGTTTCTTCATCGGCAATGCCGCGCGGGGTATGGTGGCCGCACAACTCATGCGTCTATAATTTCGCAGCCGCAGCATGTTGCCCCAGCGGCCAAGCGGCGCTAAAGGGCGCGCAGCAAGACTAGCGCATCCATAGAGAAAGCTCCGCAATGACCCGCACTTCCGCCGCACTCGGTCGCATCCAGCCCTCCGCCACGCTCGCGATGAGCGCGCGTGTGAACAAGCTGAAAAGCGAGGGTGTCGATGTGATCGGCCTATCTGCGGGCGAGCCGGATTTCGACACGCCCGATTTCGTCAAGGATGCGGCGATAGCGGCGATCCGCGCCGGGCAGACCAAATATACCGATGTCGACGGCACGGCGGAGGCGAAGGACGCTGTTGCCCACAAGTTCAAGCGCGACAACGGCCTCGTCTATGCCCGCAACCAGATCAGCGTCAATTCGGGGGGCAAGCACACCTTGTTCAACGCGCTCGTCGCCACTGTCGATGTCGGCGACGAGGTCATCATCCCTGCGCCTTACTGGGTGAGTTACCCCGACATTGTGAACTTCGCGGGCGGCACGCCGGTGTTCATCGAAGGCCCGGCGCGCCAGGGCTACAAGATCACCCCGGCGCAGCTTGACGCCGCGATTACGCCGCGCACCAGATGGGTGATGCTCAATTCGCCCTCCAACCCTTCCGGCGCGGCCTATAGCGCGGACGAATTGAAGGCGCTGGGTGAAGTGCTGCTCCGCCACCCGCATGTGCTGGTGATGACCGACGACATGTATGAGCATGTCTGGTATGCGCCGACGCCATTCGCGACCATCGCGCAGGTCTGCCCGGATCTGTACGAGCGCACGCTCACCATCAACGGCTGTTCCAAGGCGTTCGCAATGACCGGCTGGCGCATCGGCTTTGCCGGCGGGCCGGAGTGGATCATCAAGGCGATGTCGAAGCTCCAGTCGCAGTCCACCTCCAACCCCTGCTCGATCAGCCAGGCGGCTGCGGTCGCGGCGCTGACCGGGGATCAGGAGTTTCTCGAAGAGCGCAACGCCGCGTTCAAGAAGCGCCGGGATATGGTGGTTGCGATGC
>CAZLTO010000254.1:0-1702 GCA_964562475.1 uncultured Sphingobium sp.
GGTGCTGGCGGATGAGCCGACCGGCAATCTCGACGAGCACACCGCCGATGTGGTGATCGACGAGTTCCTCCGCCTCGTGCGCGGCGAAGGCAGTTCCGCGCTGGTGGCGACCCACAATGAGCGCCTCGCCGCGCGGATGGACCGGGTGGTCAGGCTGCACGAAGGCGTGCTGGAATAGCCTTTAGCGGCAGCGGACCTTGCCGCGTTCGATCGCGCGGCCCGCGAGCGCTCCACCGGCAGCGCCCAATATGGTGCCGAGCGTCTTGCTGCCGCCGGGCGCGATGATGTTACCGAGCACGCCGCCCGCAATGCCGCCGACGATCATGCCGGTGGTGCCATCGGGTTTCTTGCAATAATAATTGCCATTGGCGTCGCGATAGATCTGGTCGTTGTCCGACAGATAATAGCCGTCATTATAGCCGCTGCTGGCATATTCGGGGCGATCCCCATAATTGCTGCATGCGCCGAGCGGAAGGGCGGCAACGGCGGCGAGGGCAATGGCTGCGCGTGGTGTGAGCAGGCGGTTCATGGCATTTCTCCTGGGTGTCTTTGATCGTAACAACACCCCGCACCCTTTTTGGTTGCGTGGCATGGCCGCTATCGCGCTTGCGCGAGCTTTCGCTGTGGATAACTTGCGCCCATGCGCTTGCCCCGCCCGGTCCCGCGCGATAGCTTGGCACCCATGCCCGCCGCGCCTTCCCACGCCAGCTTTGTCCCGCTGAGGATATTCTCCAGCTATACGATGCTCGATGGCGCGATTGAGCCCAAGGCCATCGCCAAGCAGGCGAAGAAGCTGAGCTTTCCCGCCGCTGCGCTGACCGACCGCAACGGGCTTTATGCCGCGATGGCCTTTTCGGATGCCTGCAAGGGGGACGGGGTGCAGCCGATCATCGGCGCAATGCTCTGCGTCGCGCGACCTGGCCGTCCCGATGGTGCGGCGCCTGTCTATGACTGGCTGGCGCTCTATGCGCAGACGGCACGCGGGTATGACAATCTCTGCGCGCTTGTCTCTATGGCGCATCTCGACCGGCCGATCGAGGAGCAGGCGCATGTAGCTTTCGAGGCGCTTGCGGGGATGACGGACGATCTCCTCTGCCTGACGGCGGGCGGAGAAGGCGCGCTGGCACGGCTCTATGCCGAGGATCAGCCTTATGCCGCCGCCGATTATTGCGCCGCGCTGGAGAGGCTGTTCCCGGACCGGCTCTATATCGAGATCTGCCGCCGTTTCGATCCGGTGGAAGGCAAGGCTGAGCCGCATCTCATAGACCTCGCCTACGCCCGCAACCTGCCGCTGGTCGCGACCAACCCGACCTGCTTTGCCGAACCTGCCTTCCATGAAGCACATGACGTGATGCTGTGTATCGCCCAGAGCGCCTATGTCGAAAGCGCGGACCGGCGCACATCTTCGCAAGATGCGTGGATGAAGCCCGCCGCCGAGATGAAACGCATCTTCGAGGATTTGCCCGAAGCGCTGGCCAATACTTTGGTGGTGGCGCGGCGCTGCGCGGTGATGGCGCCAACGCGCAAGCCGATCCTCCCCAGCTTAGCGGGCGATATCGAAGGCGAGGCGGCCATGCTGCGCGATATGGCGACCGCCGGGCTGGAAGCCAGGCTGGAGAAGGCGGGCATCACTGATGACGTTGCGCGCAAGCCCTATCTCGAACGGCTCGACAATCCGACGCCCATGATGAAGCTGATCATG
>CAZLTO010000254.1:1712-2408 GCA_964562475.1 uncultured Sphingobium sp.
CATCATCCAGATGGGTTTCCCCGGCTATTTCCTGATCGTTGCCGATTTCATCCAGTGGGCGAAGGCGAACGATATTCCGGTTGGGCCGGGGCGCGGATCGGGCGCGGGTTCTGTGGTCGCCTGGGCGCTCACGATCACCGATCTCGATCCGCTGGAGCTCGGCCTGCTGTTCGAGCGCTTTCTTAACCCTGAGCGTGTGTCGATGCCGGACTTCGATATCGACTTTTGCGAAACGCGGCGCGGCGAGGTGATCCGCTATGTGCAGCAGAAATATGGCGCGGATCATGTCGCGCAGATCATCACCTTCGGAAAATTGAAAGCCCGCGCGGTGCTGAAGGATACGGGCCGCGTCCTCCAGATGAGCTATGGGCAGGTGGATCGCCTCGCCAAGCTGGTGCCTAACCACCCAACCGATCCGTGGACGCTGGAGCGGACGATGAACGGCTCGAGCGAGTTCGTCGCCGAGGTGAAGGCGGACCGGCAGGTGAAACGCCTCGTCGATCTCGCGATGCAGCTGGAAGGCCTGCCGCGCCACAGCTCCACCCATGCGGCGGGCGTGGTGATCGGCGACCGGACGCTGAGCCAGCTCGTGCCGCTCTATCGCGATCCGCGCTCGGACATGCCGGTGACGCCGTTCGACATTGAATATGTCGCGGCCCCCGGGCCGGGGAAGTTCGAACTTCTGGGCCTGAAGAC
>CAZLTO010000255.1:0-2372 GCA_964562475.1 uncultured Sphingobium sp.
AAAGGGCGGGTCGGGAAGCGACTCGATATGGCCGGTTTCGACCTTCACGGCGTGCTCATGCTCCTCCCAGGCCACCGAATTGCGGTCTGAACCGGAGTTCGTGATCATGAACAGCAGCGGCTCGCGGCGGAACTTGAAACCGCGCTCCAGCATCTCAATGATCGAGCGGTCGGGCAGCTCGTGGATCTCGTCGGCCAGTACGAAATAGGGCCGCGGGCCCGAGCCGGTCTTGCCAGTATCGCGCGACACAGGGCGGAAGAACGAGCCCGACGCATGGTGCGCAATGTTGAATTCACGGCCAGGGCCGCCCGAGAACTCGAGACGTCGCGCGAGAGCGGGCGACTGGCGGACCATCTTCACCGCATCGGCGAAGAGGATGCCGGCCTGTTCGCGCTTGGCAGCAGCGGCATAGATCTGGGCGCCAGCTTCACCGGCCGCGGTCATGCCGAACAGGCCGATACCACCCGCGACCGGTGATTTGCCGTTGCCCTTGCCCTGTTCGATGTAAGCCCGCCGGAATCGGCGGCGACCGTCGGCGCGTTTCCAGCCGAACAGGCTGCCGATGATGAAGGCCTGGCTCGGCTCCAGCCGGAAAGGCTGGCCCTCGAACTGCCCTTCGGAAA
The DNA here is from genome assembly GCA_964562475.1 of uncultured Sphingobium sp. Classification (GTDB taxonomy): domain Bacteria; phylum Pseudomonadota; class Alphaproteobacteria; order Sphingomonadales; family Sphingomonadaceae; genus Sphingobium. Next base: position 624 of record CAZLTO010000255.1, read on the forward strand.
GCTTCAGCACCTCCTCAAAGAACCCGAAGGCGTGATTTGCAGCCTCGAGATCGAACCGGATCCCGTCGGTGCGCTTCAGGTCGTCGAGGTGTCGGCGACAGGCATTGCGCACATGCGGCCCGGCAATGATCTCGCCGGCAACGACTGCGCGAGCGTAATCGGTCGTCCGGTCAGCTGAAGAAGCGGTCGGCGGGGTCGACGCCTTCCGACGTCGGCTCGGCTGAGATCCTGCTTCTGGCACTGGGCGTCATCCCGAATTCTGCAGCGTAACGCATCATGTCCGCAGCGGCCTTGTTCGCGGTGCCGACCAGCGGGTTCTGGATGGCGTTACCGTTGGACGTCTTGATCATCAGGCCGCCGGTCAGTTGGTCCTTCTCGGCCATCTTGGCGATCGCACGCTCGGCCTGGACCCAGCGGCCATAGGCCTGGGCGTAGGCGGCGAGCGCGGCACGATCGACTTCGGATAGGAGGCCAATCCGGTGCAGCCAGTGGGCGACCCGGTTCCACTCCTCGAGCGCATCAGCGGTCAGATGGGGCGGCGGTACCGGCAGTGCCGCAGGCACAGCGGCCTCCTTACGGTTGAGCGGGCGCTTGCCGCGATTACCCTCAATCAGCTTCAGATGGGTTGGTTTGGGTTTCGTTCCGGGCTTCATCGTTCAATTCCTGGGGGAGCCCGGCCGCGATCTCGTCAAATGTCCGGCCGTCGCCTTCCAGGGTTGCGGCAGCGCCGGTGAAATCCTGCCAGCGCTTGATGGTTACATCGACATAGGCCGGATTCAGCTCGATCGCGTGGACCGAACGGCCGGTCATTTCGCCGGCAATGATCGTGGTCCCGGAGCCTGAAAACGGCTCGTAGACCGCCTGGCCGGGGCTGGAATTGTTTTCGATCGGGCGCTTCATGCACTCGACCGGCTTCTGGGTGCCGTGACCCGTCTCGTTCTTCTTGGGCTTGGCGATGTGCCAGACGGTCGTCTGCTTGCGATCGCCAGCCCAGTGACCTTTCCCGCCCTTCTTTACGGCATACCAGCAGGGCTCATGCTCCCAGTGGTAGTCGCCGCGGGATAGAACCAGCTGACCCTTGTCCCAGATGATCTGGGAGCGGAGCTGGAAGCCGCTGACGGCAAGGCTATCGCCAACAACCCCGGCAAACAGGCCGGCATGCCAGACATAGGCGACGTCGCCCGGGAACAGTGCCCATGCTTCGCGCCAGTCCGCCTTGTCGTCGTTCAGCACCTTGCCCTTGGCCGAGCCGCTGGCAGCAACGCCTGCCTTCTCCCGCCAGCCCGGATCATATTCCACGCCGTAGGGCGGATCGGTGACCATCAGGTGCGGCGTGATGCCGTTCAACGCCTTGGCCACGGTGTCGGCATCGGTGCTGTCACCGCACACCAGCCGGTGCTTGCCGAGCAGCCAGACGTCGCCGGGGGAACTCACCGGAATTTCCGGAGGGTTCGGTATCTCGTCGGGATCGGTCAGGCCCTCGGTCTTCTCGGCCAGCAGCTTCGACAGCTCGTCGTCCGAGAACCCGGTCAGCATCAGGTCGAAATCGAAGCCCTGCAGGTCGCCGAGTTCGACCGCGAGCAGCTCGAGGTCCCAGCCGGCGTTCAGTGCCAGCTTGTTATCGGCGATGACGTAGGCCTTTTTCTGGGCCTCGCTCCAGCCCTTGGCGACCATGGTCGGGATCTGCGTCAGGCCCAGCTTGCGCGCCGCCATCAGGCGGCCGTGGCCAGCGATGAGACCACCGTCCTC
>CAZLTO010000256.1:0-2337 GCA_964562475.1 uncultured Sphingobium sp.
CGTCTCCGTCTCGGCGGCGGTGAGGCCAAGACGCGGGCAGAGTTTTTCCGCGACTTCCGCGCCGAGGATGCTGTGATCTCCCCCCCGCCCCTTCGCGATGTCGTGCAGCAGAACGGCGACATGGAGAACGCGCCGCGAGACGAGCTTGCCCATCAGATCGCTGGACAGCGGATGATCCTCGGTCAGCTCACCGCGCTCGATCTGCGCCACCAGGCCGACCGCGCGGATCGTATGCTCATCGACGGTATAATGATGATACATGTCGAACTGCATCTGCGCGACAACCCGGCCAAAATCGGGAACGAACCGTCCGAATACGGTCGCCTCGTTCATGGTGCGCAGCACCGACTCGGGGTCGCGCGGGGATGTCAGCACATCCATGAAGAAGGCATTGGCGCGCGGGTCCTTGCGCACGGCATGATCGATAAGCGGCGCATCCCGGCGTGCGGCGATCATCGCGCTGGGGTGGATTGCCAGCTCATGCCTGTCCGCCAGCGCAAAAATCTCCAGCAACCGGACGGGATCCTGCTGGAAAAAATCATCGCTGGGCAGCGCGATCCGCCCACGCTCCAGCACACAACCATCCAGCTTGCGCGGACGGTTGAACAAGGTGGGCCGGAAGCGTCGCCCGCGCACCGCCCACCGGTCGTCCAGATGGGCAAGGAATACGCCGGTCAGGTCACCGACGATCTTCGCCATCAGGAAATAATAGCGCATGAAGCGCTCCACGCCTGACCGCCCGGCGCGCGACGTGAAGTTCATGCGCTGGGCGACTTCGAGCTGAAGATCGAAGGTGAGCCGGTCCTCCTCGCGCTGGGTGAGATCATGCAGGGGGCAGGGCACCGCCCAGAGGAAACTCTCCGCCTTCTGGAACTGCTTCAATTCCTGCGCGGTAAGCAGGCCTGCATCGACCAGGCCCGCCACGGTATCGACCCGGTTCACATATTTGCCGATCCAGAACAGGGTCTGGAGATCGCGCAGGCCGCCTTTGCCTTCCTTGACATTGGGTTCGACGACATAGCGGCTGTCGCCCATGCGCTTGTGCCGCTCATCGCGCTCGGCGAGTTTCTCGGCGACGAACGCCCGCGCCCCGTCCTTCACCACCTCGGCCCCGAAACGTGCGCGCGCTTCGTCATAGACCTCGCGGTCGCCCCATACATAGCGCGCCTCCAACAGCGCGGTGCGGACGGTGAGGTCGGTCTTCGCCATGCGGATCATCTCGTCGACCGAGCGGCTGGAATGCCCGACCTTGAGGCCCAGATCCCACAGCGAATAGAGCATGGATTCGATGACCTGCTCGGTCCACGCGGTTGGCTTATAGGGCGTGACGAACGCGATATCGACGTCGCTTCCAGGCGCCATCTCACCCCGGCCATAGCCGCCCACCGCCAGCAGCACCATCTGCTCGGATGTGCTGCGGTTGCCGGGATTATAGAGATGGCGGATCGTCGCATCATAGAGAATGCGCAAGATCTGATCGGTCAGAAAAGCGAATGCGTGGACGGTTTCGCGCCCGTTGGTAGGATGGGCATAGAGCCGCCGCAGCGCTTCCGCCCGCCCCGCGATCAGCGCCTCTCCAAGCACGCCGACGATCCTGCCGCGAAGGATATTCGCTTCGGAAGTATTGGCCTGCGCGATAACCGCTTCCAGCCGATCGGTGACGTCGCGCCGATCGATGATCGCCCGGCGATTGGCAAGTGCGGAGAAAAAATCGCTCATAGAGGCTATCTAGTGATCCTTCTGTGCATCTGCCAGCGCCTTGAGACGATACACCAGTTCAAGCGCTTCGCGCGGGGTCAGCATATCCGCATCGATAGCTTTCAGTAACTCTGATAGCGGATCGGGGTTACTATCTTCCTTCACCTCGGCTGAGGCGGCGAAAAGCGGCAGATCATCCAGCCCCGCCGCGATGCCGCCGGTCTTCGCTTTGCCTGCCTCCAGTTTCGCCAACACCGCCTTGGCCCTGGCGAGAACGGCGGGCGGCAGCCCTGCCAGTCGGGCGACGGCGATACCATAGCTGCGGTCCGCGGGGCCATCCGCCACTTCGTGCAACAGGACGAGGTCGCCCTTCCACTCCCGCGCGCGGACATTGTGGAGGCTGAGCGCGGGCAAGGTTTCCGCGAGCCGGGTCAGCTCATGATAATGGGTCGCGAACAGGCACCGGCAGCGGTTCACCTCGTGCACCGCCTCGACGACCGCCCAGGCGAGCGCGAGACCATCGTAGGTGGATGTCCCGCGCCCGACTTCATCCAGGATCACAAAGCTGCGGTCCGTCGCTTGGCTGAGGATCGCCGCCGTCTCGACCATCTCGACCATGAAGGTCGAGCGCCCGCGCGC
>CAZLTO010000257.1:0-2336 GCA_964562475.1 uncultured Sphingobium sp.
GATCGCCCGTTTCGACCCGGATGATGTCTATAACGCGAGTGATGTGGAAGATCTGCGCCGCGCGGTCATCGCCACCGGGCTAGCCTCCTCGGTAACCGTAAAGCCGCGCGATCATGGCGACGGCGAGCATGTCGACATCGCCGTATCGGCATTGCCGGGGCCGATGCGGAGCATATCGGGCGAAATCGGCTATGGCACCGGTGAGGGCTACAGGTTGCAGGCGACATGGCAGCACCGCAATTTCTTCCCGCCCGAGGGCGCGCTGATCCTGAGCGGCCTGCTGGGCACCAAGGAACAGTCGGCGGGGGTCACCTATCGCCGCAACAATTTCCTGCGGCGTGACCATGTGCTCTCCAGCGGGCTCGTCGCGCGCCACCAGCATCTCGATGCGTTCGAGGCCAAGACCGTGGCGCTTACCGCCAATCTCGAACGGCAGACCAATATCCTCTATCAGAAGAAATGGGCATGGAGCATTGGCGCGGAAGTGAGCGCCTCGCAGGAGCAGGACATCTTTGCGGGGTCGTGGACGAAGACCAGCCGCAATTATGCCATTGCGGCCTTGCCCGGTTCGCTACCCTGGAATGCGGGCGACGTTCTGCTCGATCCGCATTCCGGCTTCCGCGTGGCGGCGCGGATCAGCCCTGAATATTCGCTGCAAAGTGGTTCTTTCGCTTATGCCCGCGCTCAAGTGGACGGAAGCATCTACGTTCCGGTCTGCAACAATCTGGTGCTTGCATCGCGCGCGCGGCTCGGCTCGATCCTTGGAGGCGTCACATTGGACCGTATCGCGCCCTCGCGGCGCTTTTATGCCGGTGGCGGCGCCTCGGTACGCGGCTATGGCTATCAGGCGATCGGCCCGCGCGACAACAAGAATGAACCTGTTGGCGGCAAAAGCCTTGCCGAATTCTCGCTGGAGGCGCGGGTGCGGCTCGGCGTGTTCGGCGTGGTGCCGTTTGTGGACGCGGGGAACATCTCGACCGGCTTCCTGCCCAAGCCCTCCAACGTCCGCTTTGGCGCGGGTGTGGGGCTGCGCTATTACTCGAACTTCGGTCCGATCCGCATTGACGTCGGCACGCCGCTCAATCGCCAGAAGGGCGACGGGCGCATCGCTGTCTATGTATCGCTGGGGCAGGCATTCTGATGGCCGAGGCGCGTATCCCCTCGCGCTTGTGGCAAGCGATCCATTTTTCCCGCCGCGCGATCACGCTGTTTGTATTGACTCTGTTGCTGGTTTTGGTCGGCGCGCTTGCCTGGCTGGATAGTGGACCGGGGCATCGGTTCTTGGCCCGGCAGATCGGCGCATGGGCTCCGCAATCCGGGCTACGGATCAGCGTCGGGCGGATCGACGGCAGCATCTATAACAATGCACGGTTCCAGGAACTGCGCGTGTCGGATACGCAAGGCGTCTTCCTGGAGGCGAAGGCCGTGCAGCTGGACTGGTGGCCGCTGGGCTGGCTTTCCAACCGGCTGGAAATCGATACGCTGCATACGCCCGAAGCGCGGCTCTACCGCCTGCCCAAGCTGAAACCGAGCCTCAAGAAGGGCAAGATTCTCCCAGATTTCGACATTCGCATCATGCGGCTGGGCGCGGACCGGCTGATCGTCGAAAAGGGCGTCGGCGGCTATCCCGACGTGCTCATTCTCTCGGGTGACGCCGACATCCGCAGCGGTCATGCGCTGGCGGACATCACGCTGCGCTCGCTCAGGGGGCGGGACAGCCTATTATTGAGCCTCGACAGTCGCCCGGATGAGAACCGCTTCGATGTCGATCTCACGGTCGATGCACCTGCGGGCGGGCTGCTTGCGAGCATGGCCGGGCTCAAACAGGATGCCAATCTGCGCCTTGAGGGACAGGGAGACTGGGCGGCTTGGGATGGCCGCCTTATCGCCACGCTGGGGGGCAAATCCGCCGCTGGCTTCAATATCCATCTCCGCAAGGGCAATTATCTGCTCGAAGGTGCTGTTTCTGGCGACGCGATCGGCTCGCGCGGGCTGCTCGCGCGGCTGTCGTCGCCAGAGCTGATCGTGCGGGCTGAGGGGCGCTATGCCGACAAGCTGCTCACCGGCGATGTCAGTGCGCAGTCCGATGCCGTCACGCTGTCGGTGAAGGGGGGCGTGCACCTCAACGGCTGGGGCTATGACAATCTGGTCGTCGATCTGGGCTTGCGCAAGCCGCAGGCGCTGCTCAGGAATTTCGACGCGCGCGGCCTCATCGCCCGGATACGGTTCAATGGTCCGTTTGATAGCGCCCGGTTCGATTATCTGTTGCGCGCAGGGCAATTACGTTTCGGCAAGACAGTGCTGCACGACGTGTATGCGGGCGGCGACGGGCGCAT
>CAZLTO010000258.1:0-2326 GCA_964562475.1 uncultured Sphingobium sp.
GCTCTTGCCGTTGGGCAGCGTCTCGCGGAAGCGGGGATAGCGGCAAAAATTCGCGCCATCCTTCACGATCTCGAATTGCGGGCGGTAACAGGGGCTGAGGCCGCCCTCGGCATTGGTGGCGTCGAGCATGTTCTGCGTGACAGGAATGACAAGATCGTCGAGCCGCCGCTTGGGAATCGGCCTGCCATTCAGGATCACGGCGCCATTCTTCATCTCAATCACGTCGCCGGGCAGGCCGATCACGCGCTTGATATAGTCGAGCCGTTGCGACGGCGGCGCCTTGAATACCACCACATCGCCACGCTCCGGCGTAGATGCGAGGATACGTCCGGGGATCAACGGAATACTGAACGGCAGGGAATAGCGCGAATAGCCATAAGGCCATTTAGCGACGAGCAGATAGTCGCCGATCAGCAGGCGCGGCTGCATGGATTCGGACGGGATGTTGAACGGCGCGACGATGAAACTCCTGAGCACGAATACGAACAGCCCGAGCTTCAGAAGGAAAAACAGGAAGTCCCTCGTCTCGGACGGTGTCGCGTCCTTGGGAGCGTCGTTTTGGGATGCGTCGGTCATGTCGTGGCTTTGCTTCGCTGCGGTGGCGAGGTCAAGCAAATGCGTGTATCTGGCACGATGATTCGTGCAGGGGTCGCACTATCCGCATTCGTTTCACAGGAGAATCCGCATGACACAGCAGCCTCTGGCGGAGATCGCCGCGCTGCCCCGGCCTGATCTGCGCACCATTTTCGATACCGATCCCGGTCGGCTGGAGCGTATGACGCTCTCTGTCGGGCCGCTGCGGTTCGACTGGTCCAAGACGCATCTGACCGCCGGGATGCTTGGCGCTTTCGCCGATCTGGCACAGGCGCAGGATTTCGCGGGCAAGCGCGATCAGATCTTCTCCGGCGCGAAGATCAACACCACCGAAGGCCGCGCGGCGGAGCATAGCGCCGAGCGAGGCGAGGGTGCGCCGGATAGCGTCGCTGCCGCAAAGGTTCTGCACGAGCGTATGCGCGCGCTCATTGACGTGATCGAGGCGGATGGCTTCGGCCCGGTGCGCCATGTCCTCCATATCGGCATCGGCGGGTCGGCGCTGGGGCCGGATCTGCTGATGGATGCGCTGGGCCGCGACGCCGGGCGTTATGACGTCGCGATCGTCTCCAATGTCGATGGTTGCGCGCTGGAGGAGGCGGTCAGGAATTTCGATCCGCATGCCACATTGCTTGCGGTCGCTTCCAAGACCTTCACCACCACCGAGACGATGCTGAATGCTCAGAGCGCCATCGAGTGGATGACTGAAGGCGGCGTCGAGGATCCTTATGGCAAGGTGATCGCGCTCACCGCCTCGCCCGACAGGGCAATCGAATGGGGCGTGGATGAGACGCGCGTCCTGCCGTTCAACGAGAGCGTGGGCGGGCGCTATTCGCTCTGGTCATCGATTGGCTTTCCAGCGGCAATAGGCTTGGGCTGGGACGGGTTCGAGAGCCTGCTCGAAGGCGCGGCGGCGATGGACCGGCATTTCCGCCTCGCGGCGGCACATGAAAACGCGCCGCTCATCGCCGCGTTCGTCGATCAATATTATGCGCGGGTGATGGGCTGCCAGACCCGCGGTGTGTTCGCCTATGACGAGCGGCTGCGACTGCTGCCCTCCTATCTCCAGCAACTGGAGATGGAGAGCAACGGCAAGTGCGTGAAGGCGGACGGTTCGCCGGTCGATGGCCCGACGGCGCCGATCACCTGGGGCGGCGTCGGCACGGACGCGCAGCATGCGGTGTTCCAGTTGCTGCATCAGGGCACGCATATCGTGCCGGTCGAGTTTCTCGCTTCCAAGGAACCGGGCCACGGCTTCGATCCCAAGCATCATCAGGTGGGGCGGACCAGCTGCTTCGCGCAGGGGGCGGCGCTGATGCGCGGGCGCGACAATGCGGCCGATCCGGCCCGCTCCTATCCCGGTGGACGGCCATCGAGCACAATCCTGCTCGACGATGTGACGCCGGAAGCGGTGGGCGCGCTCATCGCTTTCTATGAGCATCGCACCTTTGCCAATGCGGTGTTGATGGGGATCAACCCGTTCGCCCAGTCCGGCGTCGAGCTGGGCAAGGAGATCGCGAAATCAATCGAGACGCAGGGCACATCGGGCTTCGACCCCTCGACCACGGCGCTCATCGATCTGGCAATGGGAGCAGGCGCATGAGCGAATTCGATTATGATCTGTTTGTAATTGGCGCGGGCTCGGGCTGGGTGCGGGCCTCACGCATCGCGGCGTCGCATGGCGCCAGGGTTGCCGTCGCCGAGGAATATCGCGTCGGCGGCACCTGCGTGATCC
>CAZLTO010000259.1:0-2306 GCA_964562475.1 uncultured Sphingobium sp.
GGTGCCAGCCTGATAGGTTACGAGCACGGCGGTGCGATCCCGCTCCTCGGTCATCACGAACTGGCCATTGCCGATATAGGTAAGGCCTTCAGGATCGTAAAACTCGGTGCCTTGCGGACTGCTGCCCTGCGCCAGGGTCATGGTGTCGATAAGTTGGCCGGTCTTGCTGATCTGCGTGATCGAGGTGCCACCATCGCCCACGACAAACAGGGTGTCCGTATCCCAGTTATAGGTGACGGCCGAAACCTCCTGCGCCAGCAGGTTGTTGGCGGGGGCGCTGGTGCGAGTCGGCTCCGGCAGATCGTAACGGCCGATCCGCACATAGTTCGACAGATCAATATCCATGAAAGAAACTCCCCTAGTGCCGAATGGCGTGTTGACGATGCAGGGGGCCAAACGACACTTAAGCCCGGTCACGCATGATCCCCCATGCATAACCGCATATCTTCGCCACGCCGGGCGCCCCGTTAAGATTTGTTAACTAGTGATGATTCGTGAAAGCGGGATGACAACGGGCGGCCGGGGGGCCAGGCTGGTGACGCGCGTCTGTCCAGTTTTTTGCAGGGCACTACTGGTCACTGCGCTATGCTGGTGCGAGAAGAATATGGTGCATGAAGTGTAGCGACAGCAACAAAGTTTGGTGTGACGAAAGTTGGGCAGGTTCCTGACACGTCACGAAGTCAAATGAGTGACCGATTTGCAGGCACTCATGCTGGTCTCGGTGTCCAGCGCAGGCAAGGCCTTACCTGTTCAAAGAAGGCAGCAGCGCAATCTTTGCGAAGGTCGCGCGGCGCCATGATATAGTCTGGGCAAACGAGGGTGATGTCGGTTACTAGACGGCCACCGGCGCGGCAATATGCGCCTGCGGCGCGTAGTCGATCACCTCGAAATCCTCGATCGCATAATCGAACATCGAGGGCGGCCTGCGGTTGATGCGCAGCTTCGGCGCGCCCGAAGGCGTGCGGGCCAGTTGCGCTTCCACCAGCTCGGCGTGATTGAGGTAGAGATGCACATCTCCGCCCTGCCAGACGATCTCGCCCGGCTCCAGATCGCACTGCTGCGCCAGCATGCGGGTCAGGAGCCCCAGCCCGAAGATATTGAACGGCACGCCGAGCACGAAATCGGCGCTGCGCTGAAACAGCAGGCCCGAAAGCTTGCCGTCCGCGACATGAAACTGATAAGTCATGTGGCAGGGCGGCAGAGCCATCCGGTCCACTTCATCGACATTCCAGCCGGTGAACAGCAATCGCCGCGAGCCGGGATTGGTCTTGATCCCTTCCACCAGCGCCGCGATCTGATTGTGCCCGCGCGCGGCACGCCGATAGAGTCCATCCCCCGCAGCCTCATAGTGCGGCCAATCAACCCACTGCGCGCCGTAGACCGGCCCCAGATCGCCCCACTGAAGCGCAAAAGCCTCGTCCGCCACGATCCGCGCCTCGAAATCGTCGCGGCTGATATTCTCGCCGGTGGCCTTGCGATATTTGTCCAGCGGCCAGTCGGTCCAGATATGCACCCCCTGCGCCACCAGCGGACGGATATTGGTCTCGCCGGTCAGGAACCACAGCATCTCCCGCGCCGCTGCCTTCCAGTAGACGCGTTTGGTGGTGAGTAGCGGGATCGCATCATCCGCGAGCGAAAAGCGCATGCTCGCGCCGAACAGCGCCCGCGTGCCAACGCCGGTCCGGTCCGTGCGCTCATGCCCCTCGCGCCAGATCTGTCGCATAAGATCGAGATATTGCTGCTCGTAATGGGCGGAACTGGGCATTGGGCCGCGCTGTCCTCTGTCGAACGATATTCACCCCTCCATGCGCACAGCCGCCCGGATCGTCAAGTGTACCGGCGTTCAGTCCATTACGGAGTGATATTTATAGGAACAGCGAGCATATTGGATCATCCTATATCTGGTTAACCGGGGCTTATGATGCCCACATTCCCGGCATGGAACCAACTGCTGACCTGACGGAATTCGCGGACATAATGCGCACGGTCGATGGCCCGAACGAACTTGTGGCTGCTCTTTTCATTTCCGCGACCCAGAAAATCATGGATAGTTTTATTGCGGAGGGGGATTTCGAGACGGTTTCGCTACCAACCGGGCTCATCATAGAGCGCGGCCTGAGCAACTCAGCACGGCAGATACTGCTCATGCACACCCACCCTTCCGGCGATCCGCGCCCCAGCCGACAGGACATTCTGGCGACAAAGCGCCTGCGAGCGAGCCTGCAACCCTTTCATATACGCCTGTGTGATCATATCATTCTGGCGCAAAATCGCTATTTCAGTTTTCGTCGCGGCGGGCTTTTGTG
>CAZLTO010000260.1:0-2298 GCA_964562475.1 uncultured Sphingobium sp.
TGCTTCTCCAAAGGCCCGATGGGCCGCGGGATCGGGCCGCTTTCGCTGATGGGCGCTGAGTTTACGTCTTCTCCGGGGGGACGATTACCCCGGACGATGCGCGGGATCGTGCCTGCTGTGCCGATCGAATACCGCCTTCCGGTCGCGAGCGCGCAGGTCAAATCCGCTGTGCTGCTCGCCGGGCTGAATACGCCCGGCATCACCCGCGTGATCGAACCGGAAGCGACGCGCGACCATAGCGAGCGGATGCTCCAAGGCTTTGGCGCGGATATCTCGACCGAGAGAGATGCGGAGGGCGCGCGGGTCATCTCGCTGCGCGGCGAGGCGGAGCTAAAGCCGCAGCAGATCCTCGAGCCGGGTGATCCGTCGTCGGCTGCGTTCCCACTCGTCGCCGCGCTGATCGTGCCCGGTTCGGACGTCACGATCACCGGCGTTGGCATGAACGAGACGCGCACCGGCCTCATCAAGCTGCTCAAGGCGATGGGCGGCCAGATCGAACTGCTGAACCAGCGCGATACGGGGGGCGAGCCTGTCGCCGATATCCGGGTGCGGGCGTCAGCGTTGCATGGCGTAGAGAACGATCCCGTTGAAGTGCCGTCGATGGTCGACGAATTCCCCATCGCCTTTATCGCGGCGGCATTGGCGCAAGGGCGCAGCACCTTTCGCGGCCTCGAAGAACTGCGCGTCAAGGAAAGCGACCGCATTGCCGTCATGGCGGCGGGTTTGCGGAAAATAGGCGCTATGGTCGAGGAAACCGACGACGGGCTCATCATCGAAGGCACTGGCGGCGAGCCGCTGGAAGGGGGCGGGCCTATCGGGACCCACCTCGTTACCCGCATCGCGATGGGCTTCGCGGTGGCGGGGCTGGCGGGCTATCAGGGGGTGACCATCGACGACATGCGCCCGGTCGCGACGAGCTTTCCGGGTTTTGTGGATTTGCTGCGCGCATTGGGCGCGGCGGCATGAGCAGCACGCTCGCCGACATCGTGGGCTTGATGGGCAGCGCGCTTTTCATCATCGCCTTCACGTATAGCAATCTCGCCCGAACCATTAACTTCGCGCTCTTCAACATCCTCAACCTGCTTGGCGCGTTCCTGTTGATTGCCTCGCTTACGGTGCATTTCAATCTGGCGGCGATGGTGCTGGAAATCGCCTGGGCGATCATCGCGACATTTGGTTTGGTGAAAGCGTTACGGAGTCGTGGGGCATGATCATCGCTGTCGATGGACCGGCCGCCTCGGGCAAGGGGACGATCGCGCGGGCGCTTGCCAGCCATTACGGTCTGCCGCATCTCGACACCGGGCTGCTCTATCGCGCGGTGGGCCTGACCCTCAGCCGTGCGGGCGGCGATCCGGCGAGCGAGGCGGACGCCGCCGCGGCGACGGCTTTCCCGGACAGCCTGCTCGCCGATCCGGCGCTGCGCACCGAGGAAACCGGCGCGCTCGCCTCCCGCGTTTCGGCGCATCCCGCCGTGCGCGCTGCCCTGATGGAACGACAGCGCAGCTTCGCGCATCAGCAGGGCGGCGCGGTGCTCGACGGGCGCGATATCGGCACTGTGATCGTCCCCGATGCGGACGCCAAGCTTTATGTCACCGCCTCTCCGCGGGTGCGGGCCGAGCGGCGGGCGGCGGAGATGGAGCGGCATGGGCAGCAGGCGGATGTCGCCGCAATGGAGGCAGACATCGCGGCGCGCGATGCGCGGGATATGGGGCGAGACAATGCCCCGCTATGCCGGGCAGCAGACGCGGACTTGCTAGATACCAGCGAATTGGGTATAGATGCAGCCATCCAACGGGCAATCGCTCTGGTGGATTCGAGGATTGGACGTCACCCATAGAGCGTGACGCGGCGAGGCGCACGGAGATTCCGCGCGCCCTTTTCGCTTGTTTCGGCCTCTTCCATCGAAGCGTTGCCGGGCGGATGCTCAGGCGGCATGGGGCCGTCCGGGCAGTTTGGCCAGCGGCCTTGATCGTGCAGCCCGCAAAGGCGAAGCGTAATCAAGGCCGAGTTTGAAAGACCCCCGGATACAACCGGGTGGCCAGCAATGACGTGAAAAAGGACTAATATCTATGGCCTCTACGGCATTTCCGTCGCGCGATGATTTCGCGGCACTTCTCAATGAATCACTGGGTGGCGAAGACGGCGGCTTTGAAGGCCGCGTCGTCAAGGGCACCGTAACCGGCGTCGAGAACGACATGGTTCTCATCGACGTCGGCCTCAAGAGCGAAGGCCGCGTGGCGCTGCGCGAGTTCGCAATGCCCGGCCAGAAGGCTGACATCAAGGTCGGCGACGAGGTCG
>CAZLTO010000261.1:0-2268 GCA_964562475.1 uncultured Sphingobium sp.
GACCGACAATCAATCAACATCCTCCACGACGACCTTCTCGCCCGTCACCTTCTGGGAGAGCGCCGCTGCCATATAGGGATCGAGCGCGCCATCCAGCACGTCATCCGGCGAGGAGGAGACGACGCCGGTGCGCAGATCCTTCACCATCTGATAGGGCTGGAGCACATAGGAACGAATCTGGTGGCCCCAGCCGATCTCGGTCTTGGCCTGATATTCGCCGCTTGCCGCCGCCTCGCGCTCGGCAAGTTCCTTTTCATAGAGCCGCGCCTTCAGCATGTTCATCGCGGTGGCGCGGTTCTTGTGCTGGGATCGGTCGTTCTGACACGCGACGATGATCCCGGTCGGGACATGGGTTATGCGCACGGCGGAGTCGGTGGTGTTGACGTGTTGGCCGCCGGCGCCGGACGCGCGATAGGTGTCGATCTTCAAATCGGCGGGATTGATCTCGATGTCGATATTGTCGTCGATCACCGGGTAGACCCAGACGGAGCTGAAAGACGTGTGCCGCCGCGCCGAGCTGTCATAGGGCGAGATGCGCACGAGGCGGTGCACGCCGCTCTCGGTCTTGGCATAACCATAGGCGTTCTCGCCCTTGATAAGCAGGGTGGCGGACTTGATGCCCGCCTGCTCGCCCGCCTGATAATCGACGATCTCGACCTTATAGCCGCGCTTTTCCGCCCAGCGCTGATACATGCGCTGAAGCATCTCGGCCCAGTCCTGACTCTCGGTGCCGCCCGCGCCTGCATGGATTTCGAGATAGGTGTCTGAGCTGTCCGCCTCACCGGCGAGCAGCGCCTTGATCTTGTCCTCATCGGCCTTGTCGGCCAGCGCAGAGAGTGAGGCGACCGCCTCGTCGCCTAGCGCCGTGTCCCCTTCCGCATCCGCCATTTCGAGCAGCTCGACCGTGTCTTTCTTCTCCGCGTCGATCGCGCGGGTAGCGGAAATGGCGCTGTCCAGCCTGGTGCGCTCGCGCATCACCTCCTGCGCCTTCTTGGGGTCGTCCCACAGGGTCGGGTCTTCGACGCGCGCATTCAGCTCGTCCAGACGGCGCAGCGCGCGATCCCAATCGAGAAAGCGGCGCAGCAGGTCGAGCGCGGCGTCGATACGGTCCACAAGGGCTTGCGCTTCTGCGCGCATCACTCAGTCTCCACATAGTCTTCGCGGCAGATCACCACCGGGCAGCGCGAGCGCTTAGTATATTCCACCCTCGCGTTGCAAGAAATCGCTGTCCTTGCTGGTGGACCGTCTGCGCGCGGCTCGAGCGGCGGCTTCCGCCTCGGCCTTCGCCTGCGCGTCCAGCTCCTCCTTGCGGATGGTGCGGCGCGGCTCGGTCTCGGGCTTGAACGCTTCCCAGATCACGGCGGGCTTCGGGTCGCTCATGCTCGGCCACGCCCCATAGACGCGCTTGCCGGACTTGCGGTCGATCCGCACCATGCGGATGCCTGCGGGCGCGACGAACGGCTCCTTGGGCATGTCTTTCAGGATCGGCGCGAGCGCCTCTTTCCAGATCGGCGCGGCGATTCGCCCGCCCTGCGCATAGCCGCCCAGCGAGCGGGGCGTGTCGAAGCCCATATAGACGCCAGCCACCATGTCCGGCGATCCCCCCACGAACCAGACGTTGGTCGGGCCGTTGGTTGTGCCGGTCTTGCCGAACAGCGGGCGCCCCAGGTCCGCGAGCACGGTCGCCGTGCCACGCTGAATCACGCCTTCGGTGATGTGAACGATCTGATAGGCGGTCATCGGGTTCATCGCCTGTTTGCCGGAAAGGCCGAAGCGCGGCATAGGCTTGCCATCCCAGTCCGGCGCGTTGCAGCCATCGCACGGACGCCATTTTTCCGGCCATACCACCATGCCATGCCGGTCCTGTGCGTAATCGATCACGCGCGGCGTGTTGAGGCGGCCGCTGTTGGCGAGCGCGGCATAGGCGTTGACCATCTTCTCCACCGTCGTCTCGCCAGCGCCGAGCGCATAGGCGAGAAAGGGCTGATAATCGCCGATATTCATCCCCTTGAACCTGCGCACCCCGCGCTCCATGCCCAGCAGGTCGAACGTGATCCACTGGGACAGCGGCAGGATCGTGAACCAGGCGACGAGCCAGCCCACGACACCCACCCCGACCACGCCCCAGAACGGCGGGTGGATGCGGTGACGCACGGCGAGCGTGGTCATCGCAGCAGCGCCTGGAGCGTCGCCGCCGCGCGGGCGATGGCCTCCTCGTCGCGCTCGTAGTAGATCCAGCGCGCGTCACCTCCAGGGCGGCTGGCGCGG
>CAZLTO010000262.1:0-2262 GCA_964562475.1 uncultured Sphingobium sp.
GTGGGTGCGGTATGCGTGCATGATGATCGTTTCTGGCCTGGTTGTTCGAGATAAATGACAAACGATGTTAACCGGGCTATGGGCGTCTTGAACCTGTAACAGAACAAAGCGCAGCCCGCGCGCCAGCCCATAATGTGAACGACGGACATATGCAAATTCATCCGCTGATTACCGACAGCAAAGACCTCGCCTCCTTATGTGAACGCCTCTCCCGCTCCTCCTGGGTGGCGGTCGATACCGAGTTCATGCGCGAGAACACCTATTGGCCGGAGCTGTGCCTCGTGCAGATCGCCGACGAGCATGAGGCCGCCGCGATAGACCCCAAGGCGCCGGGGCTGGACCTCACCCCCCTGCTCGACCTCATGGTCAACAATGAGGAGGTGCTGAAGGTCTTCCACGCGGGCGGGCAGGATCTGGAAATCATCTACAACCTGACCGGCAAGACCCCGCATCCGCTGTTCGATACGCAGATCGCCGCGATGGCGCTGGGGCTTGGCGAACAGATCGGCTATGGCAACCTCGTCGACGCATGGATGGGCGTGGTGCTCGACAAGGGCGCGCGCTTCACCGACTGGTCGCGCCGCCCGCTCGACAAGCGCCAGATCGATTATGCGATCGGCGACGTCACCTATCTCATCCAGCTCTTCCCGATGATGCTGGAGAAGCTGCGCGCCACCGGTCGCGGAGACTGGCTCGACGATGAGATGGAGCGGATCGCCGACCCATCCAACTATGAGAACAAGCCGGAGGATGCCTGGCAGCGCGTGCGCATTTCCAGCCGCAAACCGGACGTGCTGGGCCGCCTGAAAGCGCTCGCCGCATGGCGCGAAATCGAGGCCCGCGACAAGAATATTCCGCGCGGGCGCATCGTCAAGGACGAGACTCTGGCGGACATCGCCTCTCACCCGCCGCGCCATCAGGACGATCTCGGCAAGGTGCGTGGGCTTTCCGCCTCGTGGAAAACCAACGACATCGGCGCGCGGCTGATGCAGGTGCTCGGGCAAGCGCAGCCCCTGCCACGCGAGGAAATGCCCGAGCGCGATCCCAAGCGACCCGGCCTTGGCAAGGATGGCGCACTGGTAGCGGATTTGCTGAAATTGCTGTTGAAAATCCGCGCCAAGGAAATTGACGTCGCCGCGCGGCTCATCGCCCGCACCGACGATGTCGAGATGCTCGCGGCGGGCGTGCGCGAGGGACTGGCTATCCTAGAAGGCTGGCGTTACGAGCAGTTCGGCCGCGATGCGCTCGATCTGGTCGAGGGACGCCTCGCCTTCACGGTCTATCAGGGCAAGCTGCTGATGACGCGGGCGGAGACCGTGTCATGAAATGTGCGCCATTCCTGATCGTGAGGATCGCCTGACCGTCAGCTATGACGACGCGGTGATCGGCATCGTCGCCTCCTGCGGCTGAGCGTTCAGCCCTTCACCGTCACGCGCCACTCCAGGCCCATCGCCTGCCCCAGATTCTTGAGCCTGCGGTTGACCGTCTCACCGGTCAGTTGCGCGTGGCTGCGCGGCAGTATCAGCTCTATACCCGCATCGTCCCGCCGCAATCTGGCCTTGCCCAGCGGCCCCGCGACGCCACCCGAGAGGCGCTGGGCCAGGCGGATGGCGAGCCCCCATTGGCAGGCCCGCGTCAAATCATCCTGGTTCGCCAGCATTTCCATGTTCGGAGCGAGCGTGTTGCCGCCGCCGAAATTGCTGAACAGTGCTTGCGCCAACATCACCCTGCCCCAGCCGTCTATGCCGACCCAGTTGCCGTGCAGCGCGATTTCCATGCCGCGTTCCGCCCGGAAATCCGGGTTGGCGCGCCAGCCGACATCGCCCAGGAAGCAGGCGGCGCGGCGGATGCGCGCGAAGGCAGGCGCGTCTTCGCCGAACAGCGGCGCAATCCACTGGTCGATCAGCGCGCCATGCCCGGCAAAGCGCCCCTGCGCCTCTCCTTCGGCCTCGGCGGCGACCAGCAACGGGTCGAGCGCGCGCTCTGCCGCGCTCAGGCGATTAAACAACAGCCCCTCTCGCAGGCCGTGGGCAGAAACGATCAGCGAGGCGCTGCCCAGTTGCCGCGCCAGCACCCGCAGCAGCGCCGCCGCTGGCGCGAGCGCAGAGATACGCGAACCGGAAATCGCCGGAATTTTCTTGACCCGCGCCTTGCCGATCGAGGCGGTGACGCGGGCGAGCGTCGCGGCGCGGAGGCCTGGCATTTCATATTGGTGGATCACCGGCAGCGGATATTGCACCAGCTCCATATCGAGATGCGCCA
>CAZLTO010000263.1:0-2196 GCA_964562475.1 uncultured Sphingobium sp.
CGGCCCAGGAGGCAAGACCCCGCGCATGGTCAGGGGTAATCGGCCCCCCGGAGAAGACGTAAACTCCGCGCCCAGCAGCGAAAGCGGTTCGATCACGCGGCCCATCGGGCGTTTGGAGGGCGACGCATCGCCTGTGAAGGTCGCGGTCAGGTCATGGCTCGCGAGCAAGCCCATCAGCAAGCGCGTCGATGTGCCGCTATTGCCCATGTCGAGCGCGGTTTCGGGCTGAAGCAATCCCCCTACCCCGACACCGTCGATATGCCAGACGCCTTCCGCATCCCGCTCGATCCGCGCGCCCATCGCCCGCAGCGCCGCCGCCGTCGCGAGCACATCCTCGCCCTCCAGTAGCCCCTCGACCCGGCTGCGACCTACCGCCAGCGCCGAGAACATCAGTGCACGGTGCGAGATGCTCTTGTCACCCGGGACCGCGACCATAGCGGAAAGCCCGCGCGGGGGTGCACGAAAGGTCGCGGGGCAAGGCTGCGCGTCAGTCGGGGGAGCGGTCACTTCAGAACTTTCATGCATAAATTTCGTTCGGGCTTTTGACAGCGCCGCGCGGCTATGGCAAGGCGCGCGTCTTCACGAGGCGCGGAACATCCGCAGCTCTTGTTTTTGCATATTGCACTGGCTTGGAAAAGGATGGACGGCGGCACATGGTGAAGCCTGAATGGGGCACGAAACGGACCTGCCCGAAATGCGCGACGCGCTTTTACGACCTCGGCAATGATTCGCCGGTAACCTGCATTTCCTGCGGCGTTTCCTGGGAACCAGAGCCTGTCCTGAAGTCGAAGCAGCCGATCCCCTATGAGCAGATCGCGCCGACCAAGCAGGCAGAGGTCGCCGACGACGATCTGGCTGTGGTCGATCCCGATCTCGATCTGGATCTCGACGTCGATGATGACGGCGATTCGCCGGATAACGAGGTCGATCTCGGTGGCGACGACGATCTTGGCCTTGAAGCCGGCGGCGGCGAAGGCGACGACGACAATTAACAATTAACCACTTGCATTTAGAGGTGCTGCTCGCCTAAAGGCAGCGCCTCCGCAACGATCAAGGCCACTGGATCGGGCCGATGCGGTGGTAATAATGATTCCGGCGCCGAGCACCAGAACGGCGCGTGACATGGATTGGGGCCTTAGCTCAGCTGGGAGAGCGCCTGCATGGCATGCAGGAGGTCAGCGGTTCGATCCCGCTAGGCTCCACCAGTCCACCAATCTTGGCGATCCCCTCAATATCCCGTCCGTATCGCGATCCTGGCACTCGGAGACATGCCCGCCTTCCTCGCCGGGCAGGGCGCCGGTTTGAAGGCGGTATCAAGGCAAATCCACAGCTCGCTCAGCAGTCCATAATCGCTGGCCTGCACGCGGATCATATCGAGCGTCATACCCGGATTTACGCGCGCGACCACGCCCGCGACCTTACCCGCAGTGATCCGGCGCTGGGCCGCCAGCCAGCCCATATCCGGCAGCCGGATGCCCTGATAAACGCTACGGGCGCGGGCATAATAGTCTTCCGGGCTGCGCGCCATGCAGGTGCCATGCTTCGCCCATTGATGCTGCATCAGGCGGACGGAAGGCATCATGCAGAGGTTTTGCGCGATGACCGCGCGGCTGACAGGAGCGGCGGCGGCGCAATACTGCGGCCAGCCATTGCGCCCATCCCGTGTCTTGCCATCCGGCCACAGGCCATGCAGCACGAAGCCGAAGCGGCCGATCGCCTTGTCGCACTGCATGTCATAGCCTTGAACACGCGCGCAATATTGCGGGGTCCAGGAAAGCGCCAGCGTATAGCCGTTTACGGCCATGCGCCGCACCTCGTCCGGGCGCGGCGTGCTGCCCGAGCGCGGGGAATTGATCCGCTCCGGCACATGACAGGAAGTCATCTGGGCGTAGGACGCGGCAGGCGCCGCCACTGCGGCCAGCGCGAGGCCAGCGGCCAGCGCGAGGCCAGCAGCCAGCGCGCGCTCACGCCGTCGCAAAGTCCAGCCCGATGTCGGCCGCGGGTGCGCTCTGCGTCAAGCGCCCGACGCTGATATAAGTGACGCCGGTTTCGGCGATCTCGCGGATCGTCTCCAGCCTGACGCCGCCGGACGCTTCCGTAGGCACCCGCCCGCCAACGAGCGTAACCGCGCCGCGCGGGGTCGAAACCGCCATATTATCGAGTAGCAGATGCGTCGCGCCAACACTGAGCGCAGGT
>CAZLTO010000264.1:0-2193 GCA_964562475.1 uncultured Sphingobium sp.
GGAGGACCTGGCCGAGGTCAACCTCCTCGTGTTCTTCCGCAGACGGGCCGGCCTGGGCGAGCGACGCTTCGATCGCGATACGGCCCAGCTCATGGGCCGGGGTGTTGGCATAAGCGCCAAGAAAGCTGCCTACCGGCGTGCGCTTTGCTGCGGTAATGACGATATTGGTCATAAGGAAATCTCCGTGCAGGATGATACAGCGATATGGTGACGAGCCCTTAGCTTATCCACCCTCTGCGGACAACCACTGCGAAAGTGGGTGCCAGATGTGTTCGGGCGCCTTGCGGCTGACAATCATCCCGACGTGGCCGAGCGCGGATTGTTGATTGTCCGCAAGGTTCGCAGAGGCTGCTGCGGGCACGATCTTGTCGGTTTCGGAGCGGATCGAGAGGCTCGGGCAGGCAAGGGTGGACGGATCGATCGTCACGCCGCCGACCAGCCATCGCCCGGAGCCGGTATGATTTGCGGAATACAGATCCTCGAACAATTCCCGCGCGGCGGCGAAGGTCAGCGGTGCACCCTCGTTCGCCCAGTCTTCTACAGCGAGGAAAGCCTGCTGCTCGTCACTGCCGTCTTCCATATCCGCGAAGGCCGCATATTTGCGAATGGTCCGGGTCGGATCGAGTCCCCAGAAGCCGCTTTGCAGCACTTCCATCGGCGCATAGCCCAGCCGCTCGCACAAGGGCTTCGCATCCCGCCAGAGGTTGCCGATCAGAGACAGATCTTCGGCAGGATATTGATCGAAATGCCAGGGTGTGGCGATGGTGACGACAGCATGCACCTGCATGAGTTGCGCGGCTGCCAGCGCAAGTGTGCCCCCGAGGCAATAGCCAACCAGAATGAGCGGCCTCCCAATGCTGCGCAGCATCGGCAACAGGCGCTGCTCGATATGCCCGCCAAGATCGAGCGCCGCGTCTTCGGGCTGTGGCATGCCCCAGTCGACGAGCCACGGGTCATGCCCCTGCGCTGCGAGATAGCGGGCGAGCGAGGTGCGCTCGTTCAGATCGAGGATGATATGCGGATTGACCAGAGAGGGAATCAATATGACGGCGGGCTGATCCGGTTTTGTTGCACTGCCAAGATGCAGCAATCTTGCGGTGCCGGAATTTGCACGAACAGGGCTATCATCATTACGTAAAGTGCGTGGCGCGTGCTCATAGCGGCGCAAGCCTCGCAGCGCATTCCGTCTCAAAACGGGATCATTTTCACTTTCTCGCCATAAATGCGCAAGAAATAAGGGTAAAGGGCGTGGTCCATGTTGCGGCGCAAGAAGATTTGGTGCATCTTCCTGCCGGGGAAGCAGAGGAGCGGGTCTCGTCATGGCACAAAAAAAAGGCGCGGATGCATCATCACCGATCATCATCAAGAAATATGCGAACAGACGACTCTATAATACCGAAACATCGAGTTATATCACGCTCGAATTATTGTCGCAGATGACGCGCGAAGGGCGTGAGTTTGTGGTGGTCGACGCGAAGACCGACGAGGACATCACCCATAATGTGCTGACCCAGATCATCATGGAGGAAGAGCAGCGCGGCAAGAACATGCTGCCGGTGAATTTCCTGCGCCAGCTGATCTCGATGTATGGCGACTCGATGCAGTCGCTGGTGCCGCAATATCTCGAATCCTCTATGGAGGCGTTCCGCAAGAACCAGGAGCAGTTCCAGCAGGCGATGCAGGGTGCGTTCGCGACCGGTCCATTCGCCGAGATCGCCAAGCGCAATATGGAGATGCTGGAGGCGGCGGCGAGCGCGTTCACGCCTCCGCTCGGCGCAGCGGGCAAGAAGGATGACGGCGCCAGCGATGACGACGCCAAGGACGACGAGATCGCACAACTGAAGGCGCAACTCGCGGCATTGAACGCCAAGATCGACAAGCTGTAAGGTCTCTCGCTCTCGACACGTGATGCAGCCTCGCCTAATGGCGGGGCTGTTGTCATTTTAGCCTATCAAGCAGGATGTTTTCGTGAAGCACGCATTGCCCGTCACCCGGAATGAAGATTTCGCCGCCTGGTATCAGGCGGTCATCAGCGAGGCGGACCTGGCCGAGGAATCGGGCGTGCGCGGCTGCATGGTGATCCGCCCGTGGGGCTATGGCATCTGGGAGCGCATCCAGAAGCTGATGGACGCGCGGATCAAGGCCGCGGGCGTTGAGAATTGCTATTTCCCGCTGTTCATCCCGCTCTCCTTC
>CAZLTO010000265.1:0-2171 GCA_964562475.1 uncultured Sphingobium sp.
ATCGACCGTTCGTTCGGGCGCCTACTACGCCGCCTGCCAGAGCTATGACGTCGAAGCCCCGCGCGAGACATTCGCGATCATCTGCCTCGTCAAATGGAACCCCGGCGCGCGCAGCGGTGAAGAGTTCGGTTACAAGGACATGAGCGAGACGATGGGCCCCTACAGTTACGACTGCCCGGCCTCGATCCTCGACCTGCTCGGGCCACCCGGTAACGAATATGCCGTCCAGTGGCGCGAGCACTGCCGCCAGCGCCTTGCCCTGACCTCGCGCCGAAAGCCAGCGCCGGGTGACATGCTGGTGCTGGCCGAGCCGCTGACCTTCACCGATGGGCACAGCGAAAGGAGTTTTCGGGTGGTCCAGTCGGGCAGGAAGACCATCCTGCGCCGCGTTGGCGACGGGGTCGGCGTGAAGATCAGCAAGCTGATGAGCCGTGCCTGGACGATCGTTCCGCCCCCGGCGGCACCGTCGGCGCTGTGACCCGGCATCAAGTGAGCAGCGCCATGACCGAACCCGCCCCTCCTGCGCGCTCGTCCAAGCGCGCGCGCCTCTGCAGCATCGAAAACGCCAACCGGATTGCAACCAAAGTCGCCGAGCATGTCCAGAGCGATACCGCCGTGGTGAAGACCGGAAACCCGCTGCAGCCGTTCCGCGTGGTCCTGGCGAGCAAGGCGGCACCGGGACGCACCGTCTCGCGGGTCCTCACCTGCAATGACGATGACCCTTGAAGTTCAGTAAGGCTCAGGGCCCCGCTCGACGAACCACGATCGCCCCAATTCGAAATCGGCGCTGGCCGACACCAGCGGGCCATCCGGAGCTTCGGCGACATAAGGCGAAACCAGATCCTTGCGTCGAACGCGTGAGCGGCTGAGCCAGGCTGCGATGCGCCCGCGCGCCTTGAGGAGCGTTAGTAACCAATCCATCGCCTCGGCCATCTCGACCACGCCGCGCCCAGCGAGGCAGTAGTAGATCGCCCGCTGGAAATCGTCGCACTGGGTGCTGAGGATCCCGGCGAGCTTTGCACGCCCGCCGGGCGCATTTTCATGCACGAGTGAAACCGCTTCGCGCAATTCTCGCACCGACAGGTAAGCATCGTCCACGCTGACCCCGATGCATAGCGCCGCGATCGCCCGTCGCACCGGCTGCAGGTTCATGTCGCATGAGGCATCGCGAAGCACGATGTCGAGATCGAAATGGTCGAGGTGGTTCTGTGCGGGCATTGCAGAGTTCCTTTCGAAACAGAACGTAGCGTGAACGCTCAGGCCCCGTCAACCTGGCAGCGGAGGGGAGGGGGCAGTCGGCGGGGGATCAATTTTGTAAGGAAGAACCCATGACCCAGCTTGCTCAATCCACGCCGCCTGCCGTTGACCACAGTGCCGAGATTGCCCGACTCAACGACGCTGCTCGCGCAGGTTCATTGCCCACCTCGCGCACTGTGTTCACCCGTGCCCTTGCAGATATCCTCGCGGGCGATGCGGACGATCCCGGCACCCGCCAGCTCAATCTGATGCTGGGCCAGCGTGCCATTCGCAAACTCATCAACGAGACCCCGATCGAACCCGGTAACGACCCGCATGGCGAGCGCGATTTTGGCGTGGTCGAATTCCAGGGGCACAAGATCTTCTGGAAGGTCGACGTCTACGCGAACGAAGGGACATTTTTGTGGGGTTCGGAAACGCCGTGGGATGCGAAGCAGAGCTTCCGCGTCGTGACCATCATGCTCGCGAACGATTGGTGACGTGATGAGCCGGCATTCGCTGAAGCCGTTGACAGGGCATCCCGACCTCTTTGAGGTTGCCGTAGGCTGGGATACCGCGCTCGATACGTACTTCATCTTGGTGTTCGGCGCGCCGGACGCGGCCCATGAGCTTACTGTCAGACTCTGGCGCGGTACCTTCCTGCGAGAGATTACCAGTACCGGCGTGCTGATCGCTATCGCCCGCGCATTTGCGGAAATCCCGGAAGACCTTGCCGCGAGGCTCCACCTTGACCGGGTCGCCGCTCCGCACAACCCGGAAGCGTCAATCAGCAGTCTGATGGTCGAGCTACTGGCGCGGCCGTCTCCCACTTGTGACTGAACAAAGCTACCTCAAACTCTACTGTACAGCGGCCCGCGCTTGGTTGAGTGCGAAAAGACGGATGAGCACTTCGTCATCGTCAAGCAGACCCGCTC
>CAZLTO010000266.1:0-2157 GCA_964562475.1 uncultured Sphingobium sp.
CAACATTCAGCGTGCTGTCTTCACGGCCCAGAAACCGCGCCCGTCCATCCTCGATCGAAATGCGGTCTCCGGTGCGAATGAAACCTTCGGCGTCCGATATAATATGCGGAGCCGTCCCCTGCGCCCCGTCTGGCGGACGCAGCCACAAAATGCCGTCTCGCACAGACAGGCACGCCCCATCGACTTCCGCGCCCTTTGCCAGCCATTCCGAGGGAAATCCGGCCTTGCCATCGCGCACCGCGAAGCCGGTTCCGGCCTCGGTCGAGGCATAGATATGGGTGATGCGCGCCTTGGGGTAGCGGCTCTTCAACGCGGCGAGGATCGCATCGTCCGCGATCTCTCCCCCGAGCGTGATCTGCTTTAGGGGCAGGCGCAGCGCGGCGGGCGCCATCAGCAGACGCCGCCAGAGCGAAGGCGTGGCCGAGATATGAGTGCACTGCCCTTCGCACAGCCAGTCGACGATTTCGCCGGTGGTCATTCCCGGCTTGGGCGTCAACAGGGTCGCACCCGTCAGCAAAGCCTGCGCCAGAACCTGCGTTCCGGCAAAGCGGCTGGGGTCATACAGCATTGCCCAGCGATGGTCGCTCTGCCTCGACCGCTCGGCCTTCACCGCGCGGAAAATCGAAGCACGCTGATGGCGAACCAGCTTGGGCAAGCCGGTGGTGCCGGAAGTGGTGAGCAGCCATTCCGTATCCAGAAATGAAGCTGACCCTGATTTTCCCTCAGCCAGAAGGGCATCCAGCGTCGTCGCTTCTTCAAGATCGGGCCGGTCGCTCGCAAGGGCCGATATTCTGGCATCGCGCATCAGCGCGCGCTTCGTCACGGCGGGCAGATCGGGCGAGAGCAGCAACAGCGCAGCGACCCTGCCATCCAGCGCCAGCAAGGCACGGACCAGATCGAACGGATCGGACAGGGACAAAGCCACCCCTGCCCCGGTAAGAACCACGCCCAGTTGCAGGAGCAACCTGAGGTCGGCGATGCGCAGCGCCCTGTCCGGCGCGCGGATCAAGACATGATCTTCCGCCAGACCGAGCGCCAGAACGCCCGCCCCGAGGCCGTTTATTCCGGCTTGGGCGCGCATTGAGCGTAGAAGGTCACAAACTCGGCGAAGGTCTGCGGATAGACCGGCTCCTCGACCATAGTGAACGGATCGAAGCCAAGCTCATCATCGAGCCGTGCGACAAGCACCGCAAAAGCCATGCTGTCAAAGCCGGTTTCGAGCAGGATCGTCTCGTTCTCCAGCACCGGCGGCTCATCCTCCCGGTCCTCGCGCCACATCTCGTTGAACAGCGCGGTGATGCGCGCGCGCAGTTCATCCTCGGTAAGGATCAGTGGCTGGTCAGCCTGCGGAAATTGCGGAAACATCTGATTCATGAGGATGCGGCTTTCAGCTCCGGCTGTGGGGCTTGCGGGACCGCGATTTCAGGCGGCACATTTGCAGGATCGCGCACGCGAATGCCCCAGCGCGCGGTCTGGATATTCTGCTCGATCGGCCGGGCGGGATTGCCCATGACGACGGTATGCGGCTGGACATCACGCATCACGATCGAGCCTGCCGCGACGATGCTGTGATCGCCCACAGTCACGCCCGGCATGATGACGGCATGCGCGCCGATGAAGCAATAATCGCCGATCCGGGTCGTCGTATGCACATTATTGACGAAATCATGGCTGAGTATCGCGGCGCCAAAAGTGATGGCGGTCGATTTGCCGATGACGATGCCATCGGGATTGGCCTTGTCGAGCTTGGCGGAGAGCGAGATGCGGCAGTCCGGGCCGATATGCATGCCCCATACCGTGCGATAATACCAGTTGACGCACTTCACGACCAGAAAGCCGTGCATAAACCTGCGCAAACGGACCAAAGGACTGTAGGACATTGTCAAACGGAGAGTTTCCCGAACTAGATTTCCCCCTTGCTCTCAGAGTAACACGAAGTCCTTACCAACTCCATACCGTGCAGCGCAGCATGCCAAACCGTGCCACCCTAAGACGTTAACCCTGTTTTTCAGGAGTTTGATAAGATATCATGGAATTCCGCAACTGCGTTCTGCGGCCCTGTTTCATGCTGCCACACCGCACTGCTCACGGCGATGAAGTCCGCCCCGGCCTTCACCAATGGCACCGCATTGGCCGCAGTGATTCCGCCGATCGCCA
>CAZLTO010000267.1:0-2149 GCA_964562475.1 uncultured Sphingobium sp.
GCGCTATTGGCGTCGTTGCGCTCGCTCTTCAGCGATTCGGCAGTGATCCGCGTATCCGCCCACCACCAGTCGAGGCCGGACTGGACGAGATCGACGATGACGGCGTCCGGCTTCGCATTGGTAAGCTCATAGCGCATCGTCGTGCGCCATTTGGAGTCCCCCAGCCGCTGCCGCTGTTCGACCACCGCCTTCACCTTCACGTCGAACGCGTCGCCAGTCTTGAGCGCGAGACTGCTGCCCATCGGCGTATGGCCGATGCTGTTCTCGCCAATGAACTGCGGCGCGCCGGAGGCGTCCTTCATATAGAAGCGCACGGTGCCTGCGGGCAGCGCATCGCCCAGCCCGCCCGATTTCGAGGTGTTGAACTTCACCACGCTCGCCGCGCTCTGCGGCTCGTCGCTGCCGGAGAGCCAGCCATTGGTGAACTCATAGGTCGCCTGCGCGGGCACGGCCTGCACATCGAGAAAGCTCACCTGCTTGGTCTGGGCGGCGGCGATCGTCGTGCGCCCGGATATGGGATAGAGATAGAAGTCGCCCAGCCGCTCGCGATTCGCGGTTTCAGTGCCAGCCTTCACCATGCCACCGCGCACGGGGGCATAAGCGGGCCGCGCATAGGGCTGATGGCCGCCGCCGGCCTGATTGACCGCACCCGCGACCAGCAGCGTATTGGCGTTGGTATAAGTGGTGCCGCTGGTGTTGGTGAGCGTCACCCAGCCCTGCACATCGACCTTGCCCGCCTTGCTGTCGAACAGCGCGACATAGTCCGCATTCCAGCCAAGGCCGGGCGTGAGATAGCGAATCGAGGCCGGGCGCACGCCCGCGCGATCGCTGTCGACCTTCACGGAAAGCGTCGGCTTGGCGCGCAGGTTGGTCGGCACCTTGTCGAAGATCACGCGCACGGGGAGGCCATCGTCGCGCAACACCTCGATACGGCTGCCGAACTGGAGCACGACGCCGCCGTTCACCGCCAGCACCTTCGCCTGCTCGCGCGTTTCCGCGCCGGTCGCGGGGTTGGTGCGCACGATCGTCACCACCTGCCCGACCGCCTTTTCCATCAGCTTGTCCGGCGAGAGGAGATCGTAATCGAAATTCTGCTCGATGATCGAGGCGCCTGGTGCGGAGAAAGAGAGCGTTTCGGGCCGGATCTGCGCCGAGACATCGGGAAACTCGATCCGGCTCACGCCCGATGCGATATTGAGGCTGCGCATATCCTGCACCAGCGCGAGATTGTTGTTGTAGATGGTGACTGAAACATCGCCCTGAGATGTTGGGACTAACGGGTTGGCGCTGTCCTGCGCCACAAGGGGAGAAGCCGCCAGAGCAAGCGCCAGCGCAACCGATCCGCGCATCGTGGGGGTAAACCGCATGAATCTCTCCTTCACATCATCCGCCTGCAAACGAAAAGGGCGGCGCATTGGTTGCACCGCCCTTTCATCACTGTTGCGAGATTATCGCAAGCTGAACGGGATTGGCTTTATTCGGCGGCCTCCGCCACGGCCTTGCGCGGACGGCCACGACGCTTGGGCGCAGGCGCTTCCTCCGCAGCCGGAGCGGGAGCGGGCGCAGGCTCGTCGCGAACGCTCTCCACGCGCGAGATCGACGGCGGCAATATTGCGAGATCGAGACCGGGCGCATCGGCGGCGTTCTCCTCACGATCCCGGCGCGGACGGCGGCCACGCTGAGGACGGGGCGCTTCCTCGCGGGCCACGTCTTCGCGCGGTGCTTCTTCACGAGCCGGTTGGAACTGCTGCTGTTCGTCACGCTGGAAACGCGGCTTCCGCTGAGCGCGCGGCGCTTCTTCACGCGACGCCTCTTCGCGCTGCTGATGGACCGGCTGCTCTTCGCGCTGGAAGCGCGGTTCCCGCTGGGCGCGCGGCTGGCGCTGCTGGCGCTGCTCGCGCATGTCCTGGCGCGGGCGCTCCTGTTGCCGTTCGCGGTCGGAATAGGCCGGAGCTGCATCGGAGTCGGCGGCATTGAAGCCATCGTCGCCCTCGTTGCTGGGCGCAGACGGTTGATGCCGGTCTGCCTCGGTGGTCATCAACGGGCCGTCGTCATAGCCGGAGTAACCGCGCTCGCCCCCATTCTCGGAAGACTCCTCAGGGCGGAGCATGCAATCCTGCTGCCCTTACTCCCGCGAGCGTCTGTCCGC
>CAZLTO010000268.1:0-2140 GCA_964562475.1 uncultured Sphingobium sp.
GAGGCGGTTCGGGCGCTGATGATCGCCGAAACGGTGGGCGTGACGCCCCGGCTCGCGGAGCGCGTGAACCCGGATTTCGATATCAAGGGATCTGGCATGAAAATGGGCGGTGGTGCGAAGCCCTTCGGCGTCGATGCTACCCAAGCGGCGGCGCTGGCGCGAAAGGTGAACAGCGCGGGGGCAGACTGGCGCGGCTGGCATATCTTCGCGGGCAGTCAGGCGCTCGATGCGGCGGCATTGATCGACAGCCAAGCGGCAACGATTGCGCTTGCCGCGCGGCTTTCCGACGAGGTGGGCGCTGTTCCGCCGCTGGTGAATATCGGCGGCGGCTTTGGCGTGCCCTATTTTCCCGGCGATTTGCCGCTGGATGTGAAGGCCATCGGCCTTGCATTGGAGGAAGGACTGACCCACCCACCCGATTCTTTAAGAGGTGCGGCGTTCGCGCTGGAACTCGGGCGGTATCTGGTTGCGGAGGCGGGGGTCTATCTCACCCGCGTCGTGGATGTGAAGGAGAGCGACGGCGAGAAATTCGCGATTGTCGACGGCGGCCTGCATCACCAGCTAGCTGCGTCAGGCAATTTCGGCACCGTGGTGCGGCGCAATTATCCGGTGGCGATCGCCAACAAATTCGGCCTCACTCTCGACGAGGAAACGGTGACGATCGAGGGATGCCTGTGCACCCCGCTGGACCGGCTGGCGGACAAGGTGGCGCTGCCGCTAACAGAGCCGGGCGATCTGGTCGTGATATTCCTCGCGGGCGCCTATGGCGCGAGTGCGTCTCCGTCTGCGTTTCTGGGACATAGGCCGGCACTGGAGTTGCTGGTCGGCGACTAGGCGATTTCGGCCAGAAAGCTTGGAATTTACGTCTAATACTAACGCTATGTTCACCGTTTTCGCGCAATAACGTCTACCATGAGCTGCCTTGCGTGCCGGATATTTCTCATGGGAATGCCGGTGGCCGGGATGCCGCATTTTGGGATGAATGAGCTATGCGCGCGAATTTAATAAAATATATCATGGGCTTGACTGTGTCTGCCTGGCTGCTGGCTGGTTGCTCCGGCGGCGGTGCGGCCCCAAGTGCGCAGCTTCCGCCCGCCTCCTTCGTCGCGAGCCAGGAAGGGCCGGGCGAGGAATATGTGATCGGCCCGCTGGATGAGCTCACCATCTTCGTGTGGCGCAACCCGGAACTGGGCGCGAAGGTGCAGGTGCGCCCCGATGGCCGCATCACGACGCCGCTCATCAGCGATCTGTCCGCCGTCGGCAAGACGCCCAAGCGACTAGCCGAGGACATCAAGGTCGCGCTGTCGCAATATATTCAGAACCCGCTCGTTTCGGTGATCGTCAGCAATTTCTCGGGCACCTACAGCCAGCAGGTCCGCATCGTCGGCGCGACGGAAAAGCCTGCTGCTATCCCATATCGCGCCAACATGACCCTGCTCGATGCGATGATCTCGGTCGGCGGTCTTTCCGAATATGCTGCCGGAAACCGCGCGCGGCTGGTGCGGTTCGACAAACAGACCGGCAAGCAGAAGGAATATAAGGTCCGCATCAACGATCTCGTCAAGCATGGCGACACCAGGGCGAACGTGCTGCTCGCGCCCGGCGATGTGATCATCATCCCTGAGAGCATGTTCTAAAAGGACGAGATAGCGCATGCCGAGCCTTTATGACGAACTGCTGATCGCGCTCCACGGCGTCTGGAACCGGCGCTGGCTGGCGCTGGCCGTCGCCTGGGGCGTGTGTGCCTTGGGCTGGCTCGCGGTATCGCTGATCCCCAATGCCTATGAATCGAAAGCGCGGGTCTATGTCGCCACCCAATCGGTGATTCAGGACAAGGTCGGCATTTCGCCGGTGGAGCAGCAGAAGAATCTCGATGCGATCCGCCAGACATTGGGCAGCGCTGATAATCTGCAAAAGGTGGTGCGCGGCACGGATCTCGCCGGGACGGTAGCGAATGACGCCGACATCGCGGCGCGGGCGGCATCGCTCAAGGACAAGATCGCCATCGTCTCGACCGAGGATAATCTGTTCGAGATCACGACGACGATGGCGGACAGCGGCAACTCGGACCGGGCCAATGCGCGCCTCGCCACCCAGATCACGCAGAAGCTGCTCGACATCTTCCAGCAGGAGAACATCA
>CAZLTO010000269.1:0-2118 GCA_964562475.1 uncultured Sphingobium sp.
TGGACGAACTGTCGATCAGTGGGATCAGTCACTTCAAGTCGATCGGCTTCGATCTGGGTCATGACATCATCGCGCCCGAAGGGGCTGGTCTGCCGAGGCACCCGTTATCCGAAATCCGGGGCGGCGATGCTGCATTCAACGCTGCTGCTCTGCGCCGCCTGCTCGAAGGGGAGAAAGGCGCCTATCGTGACGCCGTTCTCCTCAATGCTGCCGCAGCACTGATTGTCGCGGGCGAAGCGCAAGACGGAGAGGATGGCGTTGAGGAAGCGGCAGAAGCCATCGACAAGGGGCTTGCCAATGCGCTGCTGAATTGCTGGATTGCCCAAGGCTCTAAACAATGACCAACAAGCTCACAGAGATTTGCACCACCAAATATGGTGAGGTGGCGGAGCGCAAGGCGGCGGTCTCGCTCGCCGATCTGGAGGCGCGCGCGATGGCGCAGACACCGCCGCGCGGGTTCAGGCGCGCGTTGGAGATGGCCGCGCAATCGGGCTTCGGGCTCATCGCTGAAATCAAGAAAGCATCGCCTTCCAAAGGATTGATCCGGGCCGATTTCGATCCGCCTGCCCATGCGGCGGCCTATGAGGCGGGCGGTGCTGCATGCCTCTCGGTGCTGACCGATGCGCCCTATTTTCAGGGTCATGAGGAGTATCTGATCGCCGCGCGCGCGGCCTGTAGCCTTCCGGTATTGCGCAAGGATTTCATGGTCGATCCGTGGCAGGTGCTGGAAGCCCGCTCGATCGGCGCGGACGCCATTCTCATCATCGTCGCTGCTTTAGAAGACGCGCAGATGGCGGAGATAGAGGACGCCGCGCGTGGGTTAGGCATGGACGTGCTGATCGAGGTGCATGACGCGCAAGAGATGGAGCGCGCGAGCCGCCTCCGCTCCCGCCTCATCGGCGTCAACAACCGGGATTTGCGGGATTTCACGGTCGATTTCGCCCGCACCTACGAGCTCATTTCCCGTGCGCCCGAGGGTTGCACCTTCGTCGCGGAAAGCGGCATAACGGGCCATGCGGACTTGCGTGAAATGGCGGCGCATGGCGTGCGCTGCTTCCTCGTCGGCGAGGCGCTGATGCGGCAAGCCGATGTGGAAAGCGCCACCCGCGCGCTGCTGACCGAGGCCGCATGATGGGCCGTAAACTCACCCATATTGATGAAGCTGGTGCGGCGCACATGGTCGACGTGTCCGGCAAGGACGATACGGCGCGACAGGCGGTGGCGTGCGGCCGGATCGACATGAGCCTCGAGGCGGCGACGGCGATCCTCGAAGGCAGCGCGAAAAAAGGCGATGTGCTCGCCGTCGCGCGGGTCGCGGGAATCATGGCGGCGAAGAAAACATCCGAGCTGATCCCGCTCTGCCACCCGCTGATGCTCAGCAAGGTGACGCTCGATCTTGCCGCCGATCCGGCTGGAGTCAGCGCTATCGCCACCGTGCGCACCACCGGGCAGACGGGCGTCGAGATGGAGGCGCTGACCGCCGTCTCCGTCGCATTGCTGACCGTCTATGATATGGCAAAAGCGCTCGACAAGGGCATGATAATACGAGAGATTCGCCTTCTCGAAAAGACCGGCGGCAAATCCGGCGACTGGCGCGCCGACGGGGCATGAGTCTGCTCCCCGTCACGCAAGCGCAAGACCGCCTGCTCGATATGACGGCGGTGCTGGATGATGAGGATGTGGTGATTGCGGACGCCGTAAACCGCTGGACCACCCGAGACATCCCCGCGAAACGCACGCAACCCGCGGTCGATCTCTCGGCGATGGACGGATATGCCGTTCGCCATGCCGATATGCCGGGGCCGTGGCGGGTTGTGGGGATAAGCGCGGCAGGCGGTGGCTATGATCGCACGGTGCAGCCGGGCGAGGCGGTGCGCATCTATACCGGCGCCATGGTGCCTGGGGGCGCCGATACGGTTATCATTCAGGAGGATGTAGCCCGGCAAGGCGACACTCTCACCCTTGGCGAAGAGACACCGACACCGCAGGGCAGGAATATTAGGCGCGCGGGGTCCGATTTCTCAGCGGGGCAAACCATCATCCCGGCAGGGACCAGATTGACCGCGCGCCATGTCGCGCTGGCAGCGCTCGCCGGTTATGGCGAGATCGCCCTGCCGC
>CAZLTO010000270.1:0-2117 GCA_964562475.1 uncultured Sphingobium sp.
ATTATCACACCGGCCCGCGCGTCATCACCGACGAGACCAAGGCCGAGATGAAGCGCGTCCTCAAGGACATTCAGGAAGGAAAGTTCGTCCAGCGCTTCATGACCGACATCAGGATGGGCTATCCCGAGATGAAGGCGAAGCGCAAGCTGCAGGCCCAGCACCCGATCGAGAAGACCGGCGCGGAGCTGCGCGCGATGATGCCTTGGATCGGCGCGAACAAGCTGGTGGACAAGGAAAAGAACTGATCCACCGCAAAAGGCTATACAATTTTGGGGCGTCGCCTAGACTGGTGACGCCCTTTTTTATGTACCGATGGAGAGAGAGATGCGTGCAGCAGCGACAATGATTTCCTTCGCGGTTATGGCGTCGCTGGGCGCGGCCGTCATGGCGCAGATGCCCGCCACTCCCCCGGGCAAGCCTAACACATCATTGATTACCGGCGGCACCTATGCGGTCGACCCGGGCCATACTCAGGTGGTCTTCCGCTACAATCATATGGGCTTTTCCAACAATATGGGGCTGATCGCCGAGCCGAGCGGCACGCTTGTGCTGGATCCCAAGGCACCAGAAAAAGCGAGCGTCTCGATCAGCTTTCCGGTCGTCAATCTGCGCACCGGCGTGCCAAAGCTCGACGAGCATCTGATGAAGCCCGACTTCTTCGATGCCGCGCAGTTCCCGACCGCAACCTTTCAGTCCACCTCGGTCAAGGTAGACGGCGAGACTGCCGACATCACCGGCAAGCTGACGATCAAGGGTGTGACGAAGGATATCACCCTGCACGCCAAGTTCGTCGGCGCGGGCATGAACAGCTTCATGAAGAAGGACACCGTCGGTTTCGACGCGGAAACCACGATCAAGCGCAGCGATTTCAACATGGGCTATGGTGTGCCGATGGTGGGCGATGACATCTCCCTCAAAATCGCCGCCGCCTTCGAGAAATAGGGCAGTTTCTTGGTTGTCATGATGTCCGAGCCTGCAGGTGGTCCGCCTGCCTAGAAATCATTTCCGCAAAAATTACTGGACTTTTTTAGCCCTCCGCCCTTATGGCGGAGGCATGGCACGGAACCTGCCCTCAGTTCTTCTACGACTTACACGCCCTTAGGCGTGTCTTTTGCGCTGCCTGAAACGGGCGCGCGCACTGCCTAAGGGCCGGAAAATCTCTCGACAGTCGTAAAAGAGCGCGCCACAAGCCGCGCGCATATTGCAGGAAGTTTCATCATGACAATGCTCGTTGATCCCAGCCAGAAATATCGACCGTTTCCGCAGGTCGATCTGCCTGACCGGCAGTGGCCCTCCGCCGTCATCACCAAGCCGCCGATCTGGCTCTCGACAGACATGCGCGATGGCAACCAGTCGCTGATCGATCCGATGAACGCCGAGAAAAAGCAGCGCTTTTTCGAGCTGCTGTGCCGGGTAGGTGTCAAGGAGATCGAGGTCGGTTTCCCCTCCGCAGGCGCTACCGAGTTCGATTTCATCTCCGGACTGGTGCGCGACGGCAAGATCCCCGACGATGTGACGCCGCAAGTTTTGACACAGGCTCGGGCGGACCTGATCGCCACTACGTTCGAGTCCCTGCGTGGCGCGAAAACCGCCATCGTCCATGTCTATAACGCCGTATCGCCCGCGTGGCGGCGCATCGTGTTTGGCATGGAGCGCGGCGAGATCAGGGAGATCGCGGTCACCGCCGCGAAGCTGCTGCGCGATCATGCCGCCGCCCAGCCCGACACCGACTGGTGCTTTGAATATTCACCGGAGACCTTCTCCACGGCGGAGCTGGATTTCAGCCTGGAGTGTTGCGAGGCGGTGATGGACATCCTCCAGCCGACGGCGGAGAAGCCTCTGATCCTCAATCTGCCTGCAACGGTCGAGGCGGCGACGCCCAATATCTATGCCGACCAGATCGAATGGATGTGCCGCAACATCTCGCGTCGCGATTCGGTGCTCATCTCGCTCCACCCGCACAACGACCGCGGCACCGGCGTCGCGGCTGCGGAGCTGGGGCTGATGGCGGGCGCGGACCGGATCGAGGGCTGCCTGTTTGGCAATGGCGAGCGCACCGGTAACTGCGACATCGTCACAGTCGCGCTCAACATGTATACGCAGGGCATCAACCCGGC
>CAZLTO010000271.1:0-2097 GCA_964562475.1 uncultured Sphingobium sp.
GGTGGCGACGTCCGATACTTCGGCGCGGGTCGGGCTGGGCGACTTGATCATCGACTCGAGCATCTGCGTCGCGACGACGACCGGCTTGCCCATGCGCCGCGCCGAGGCGACGATATGCTTTTGCAGCGGCGGCACATCCTGCGGCGGCAACTCGACGCCGAGATCGCCGCGCGCGACCATCACGCCATCGGCCAGCTCCAGTATCTCGCCCAGGCGTTGCAGCGCGGCGGGCTTCTCGATCTTCGCCATCAGCGCGCCATAGCCGCCCATCAGCCGCCGTGCCTCGGCCAAGTCCTCGGGCCGCTGCACGAAGGAGAGCGCGATCCAGTCCGCGCCCTGATCGATCGCGAAGGCGAGGTCGCGCCGGTCCTTCTCGGTCATCGCCGCCATCGGCAGCACGACATCGGGCACGTTGACGCCCTTGCGGCTGGAGAGCGGCCCGCCGACCTCGACCAGCGTCTCGATCCGGTCATGCTCCACCTTCTGCACGCGCAGCACCAGCTTGCCGTCGTCGATGAGCAGGCGGGTGTCGGGCTGGAGCGCAGCGTAGATTTCGGGGTGCGGCAGATTGATGCGCCTGGTGGTGCCGGGGGCATCCGAGCGATCGAGCACGAAGGTCTGACCCACTTTAAGCATCACCATATTGTCGACCACAGCGCCGACGCGCAGCTTCGGCCCCTGAAGATCGGCCAAGATGGTCGTCGGGCGGCCATATTCCTTTTCCAGCGCCCTGATATGCGCGATGTTAGCCGCGTGGTCCTCATGTGCGCCGTGGCTCATGTTCACCCGGAAGGCATCCGCGCCTGCAAGATAGAGCTCGCGGATCATGTCCGCGCTGCTGCTGGCGGGGCCAAGGGTGGCGAGAATACGGACCTTGCGGGAACGCGGAGAGAGTGTTTTCAAAATCAGGTCCCCAACTTCGCTGGATAGGAGCTTGTGCTTCGGATAAGATGTTGGCGAATACGCGTTACGGCGGTGTTACCGGGGAAGTGTTAACCATGAGCAAACCGATAATCAATGATGCAGCGGCCGCCGAGGCGTTCCGTCGGCTGGTGCGGCATTTGCAGCATCGCACGGACGCGCAGAACGTCGACCTGATGGGGCTGGCGGGCTTTTGCCGCAATTGCCTTGCGGACTGGCTGGCGGAGGCGGATGGCGCAATGAGCAAGGATGCCGCGCGTGAAGCGATATACGGCATGCCCTATTCCGAATGGAAAAAAGCGCACCAGAGCGAAGCCACGCCGGAACAGCTCGCCCGCATGGAAGAAAGCGTGGCAAAGAACAAGGCAAGCCACTAGAGCGAAGCGCTCAATGATTCACCATGAGGAGACCCCATGAGCGAGGGCAATGTAGCCGCTGACCAGTTGCGCCTGTTTATCGAGCGGATCGAGCGGCTGGAGGAAGAGAAAAAGGGCATCGCGGACGACATCAAGGATGTCTATGCCGAGGCCAAGGCCACTGGCTATGACGTGAAGACGATGCGGCAGATCGTGCGCCTGCGCAAGCTGGAGAAGCATGTGCGGCAGGAGGCCGAGGCGCTGCTGGAAACCTACAAGGCCGCGCTCGGCCTGGAGTAAACGCGAGGAGAGACGGATATGGCGCAATCACCCTGGGGCTCCGCCCCCGCCAGCGGCAGCGAGATGATCGTCACCACCACGCCCAGCGTGGAGGGCCGCCCGGCGCAGCACTATCACGGCATCGTCACCGGCGAGGTGATTGTCGGCGCCAATATCTTCCGCGATTTGTTCGCAGGGATACGCGACATCGTCGGCGGGCGCGCCTCTTCCTATGAGAATGTGCTGCAGAGCGCGCGCGAGCAGGCGCTGGGCGAGATGCGGATGCGCGCGGCGGAGCTGGGCGCGAACGCCGTGGTCGGCGTCGATCTCGATTATGAGGTGCTGGGGTCCAACGGCTCGATGCTGATGGTTTCGGCCACCGGGACCGCCGTCACCCTCTGATCCGGCAGTTGCGATGTGCGGGCGCGCTCGCTAGAGAGCGCAGCATATCCGCATATAATCAAGGAGCAGGCCGTGGCAGGCCATAGCAAATTCAAGAACATCATGCCGTACGTAAAAGCGCTGGAATTTTCGATGTGTC
>CAZLTO010000272.1:0-2070 GCA_964562475.1 uncultured Sphingobium sp.
TCGGGTTCGCGTTGGGATCGGTGCTGACCGCCACCGGGACCGGGCTGGTCGCCGGTCACGGCGAAGATATGGAAGGGTTCGGTCACGGTGAGCACGGTCACCGTGGCACCAATGCTTTTCGCAAAGGCCAGACCCTGTTCAATGGCGCTGAGGGAGAGGTCCGAACCGTCGGTCGGGATCAGGATATGTTTGTACATGGCGTTTCCTCCTCTGATCGCCTGCAGATTGCGCCTGAACGCGTAAATAAAGCGTTGATCCACGCTTAACAGCCTCCGTCCCCTTTAGTCGCCGCGACCATTTTGGTGGTGTCAACGAAATGGTCTTCGGGCCGCCTGCCGGACTCCGCGCAGGCCACGCGAGCCTTGTCCACCACCTGCATGAAGGACATGCGGCGGGTATTCAACAGCAATGCTGGTCATCCGCTTCGCGGGTTCCGCCCTACGCGGGTTGGTGGCCGTTAACCGTCTGCCGAACGGCGGCTGCCGGAACTCCTTGCTGGGGTTCGCAAGCTCACCCCAACCTATCTGGCTATCTGGCTACGCGCCGGAGCCGATCTCGACCATTTTGCGCACGTCTGCAAAATGGTCTTCCACCCGCTGCCCGCTGTTGCTACAGGCTTCGCGCGCCTTCTCCAGCACAGGCAGAAAGTTTCGCCATTGCGGGTAGTCGAGCAGAGGCGCCAACTGTCGGGCTATCCAGTATTCGTTGCCGTCGTTGTCCAAATGGCGGATGCCATCGAAGGTGGCCAGATGCTGCTTGCTGATTTTCCTTGCGGTCATGACACATCTCCTTGTGTGTTGAAAGCGCATAGGTTGGGGTGAACGCAGTGAACCCCAACATTCCGACGTAGCGGGGAGTTGGGGTTCGCAAGCTCATCCCAACCTATCGGGCTCTGCAATAGTCAGATAAATCGCAGCACTTGCTTTACAAAAGCCACTACATCGCCGGGCGAGAAATTCTCATCATTCAGATGATGTCGCTTCCAAATGTCCAAAGCCTCTTGTTCGCGTATTGTCAGGGGGCGACCTCCCCCTCCCCCTCCGCCACATGTCGGCGTAGCGAAACGCAGATCAATGTCTCCGGCAGTGATCTCAACGACTACGCACACAACCGCTCCATCTTTACGGCGTCCATTAATCTGCTGCGTTATCCACTGTGCGTCCGCATCCGCCAAAGAACGCTGCTCGTTTCCGATCTTGATGCTATTCATGTAATCGTCTACCCGTTCGGGCTGCCATATGCAGGTGTATTGCCATCCTGCAATTAGCGAATCTCACTGACTGAGACTTCATGGCATTAGCTCTACAGGGCAGGCAATCCTGTGAGGCCTAGCGATTCTGAAGTGGCGCTATCAGCATGGACCAGTAATATTCCGCGGCGCCTTCGTGGCTCAGTTGCTGTTCGCGATGGTTGCCCATCACAGACATGCCCATCGAGCGTAGAAATTGGTGCTGGTCGTCGCTTTCTACGGATAGCATTTCGTTCCAGCTGTTGCCTGACCCGCCCGTGGCATTTGAGTAGCTGATGCCTTTTCCGAACGGACCACCCAGGCGAATGGTGCACTGGGTGCGCGCTTTTCCGGATTCGTAGATCACTGCGCTGAAATGGTTGGCGTCTATTTTCTTGAAGCGGCCTTCGATTGCGCTGTTGCGTTCGCTCAACTCAGCAAGTGAGTTCTCGAAGAATCGTTCGATGAACTCGAACGCCTCGTCAACGAAGCGGTCGCGGTCTGCATCGCTGAACTGCTTGCGCAGGCGGAGGTTGCTTGACCTGGGCCCTGCAACCTTTGGCTGTGTCGCCGCGCGGGTTGCGGTGGGTGGGTCCAGGCGGCCAGGGGGGGGCCGGTGCGCGCGGGTGTTTCAGTTGGGGGGGCGGCCGGGGCCATCCCGCGGACGCCAGGGCGGGAAAGCTAGCGCGCGGGCAGCGCTCAGGCGGTCCCTGCATCGCTGAGGAGATGCGAAGGATCGATGCCGATCTTGGCCAGCGCGCGCGTGTACTTTGCCTCGAGGTTCGTATCGAAGATAAGGTCGGGATCGGCCGGGCAATTGGGCCATCCATTGGCGTGTATCT
>CAZLTO010000273.1:0-2062 GCA_964562475.1 uncultured Sphingobium sp.
CTCTCGCGGGCAGATTTACAGTCTGCTGCCATTAACCACTCGGCCACCTGTCCTCGCCAAGAGCGCTGCAATGCGGCGCAATTCGCATTCGGAAGCGCGCTCATGGCGAATGGAGGCTTGCCTGTCAATGCTTGATGGTGAAAAGAGACAGCATGACAAAAGCACAGCTCGACGCATGAAAAGAGGACACAGAACCGGCAAGCCGAAAAGCGGCTATCCCCGCCTGTATGGGCGCCACGCGGTGATCGCCGCGCTAGCGAATCCCGACAGGATTGTACGCAAGATCTGGGGCACGCGCGATGTCATCAACGCGCTGGAATTGCCGCCGGTGTTGCCTATCGTCTACTCCGATGTGGCGGACCTCGGGCGAATGGTGCCGAGCGACGCACCGCATCAGGGAATCGTCTGCGAGGTCGAGCCGCTGGATGACATCTGGCTGGGCGACGTGCTGGAGCAAGGCGCGGAGGAGGAAGGCCCGAAGGCGCGTCCGATCCTCATACTCGATCAGGTGACGGACCCGCATAATGTCGGCGCGATCTTCCGCTCTGCCGCCGCGTTCGATGCGCTGGCGATCGTCACGCAGGACCGGCACTCGCCGCCGGAATCGGGTGTACTTGCACGCGCCGCGAGCGGGGCGCTGGAGATAATGCCGTGGGTGCGGGTGGTGAACCTCGCCCGCGCGCTGGATGAGATCGCCGAGGCCGGATACTGGCGCATCGGGCTGGATGGCGAGGCCAGGGAAACCCTCTCCACTGCCCTCAATGGTGCAGGCAAAGTGGCGCTGGTGCTGGGCGCGGAGGGCGATGGACTACGCCACAACAGCATGGAGCATTGCGATATGATTGCGAAGCTGCCCATTAGCAAACGCATGGAGAGCCTCAACGTCTCCAACGCGGCGGCGATTGCGCTTTACGCAGCGACCAATCGGTGATTGACTGGTCCCCAGCAATTAAGGGGGATGCCATGATGAAGATGCTGACCCGTATCTGTGCCGCGATCGCGCCGCTGCTGGCGCTTTCCGGCTGTTTGCTCAGTCCCGGCAAGTTCACCTCCAGCCTCGACATCCGCAAGGACGGCGCGTTCAACTTCGCCTATTTGGGTGAGGTGCTGGTCGCCGACCCGGCTTCCAAGATGCCCGATACAAGCGAGGCCGAGACCGGCAAGGACGGCAAAGAGGCCGTAGCCGCCAAGCCTGCGGACAAGACCATAGACGTTGCGGCAAAAATGCGCGAGATCGCTGCCGCGCTGTCCAAGGAGAAGGGCTTCCGCTCAGTCAAATATCTCGGCGAGAACAGGCTCTCGGTCGATTATCTGATCAGCGGCAGGCTGGATCACAGCTTCCTGTTCCCGTTCAACATCGATGCCAAGGCGATTATCCCGTTCGTCGCGGTCGAGGTGCGTGCAGACGGCAAGGTGCGGATGCAGGCGCCCGCGTTCGGCAACGACACCGGCCAGTCCCCCGGCGGAGCCATGGGCGACATAAGTGGAATGGGCGGCAGCGACAGCGACACCAAGGAACGCAACGGCACCTTCACGCTGACCACCGATGCGGAAATCATCAGCCAGAATCAGGAGGACGGCGCGACCAGCAACCAACGCGGCAAGCAGATCGTGTGGAAGGTAACGCCCACCAGCCGGGCGGCGCCGATGGCTGTGCTGAAACTGGCGCCCTGAAGCGCATCATCCAGCCTGAGGGCGCATCCGGCCAGGCGGTCATAGCCAATCTTGCCGAACGAATGCCGGACATAGGGATAATATCTTCATCGCCCGCCCTATTGAAAAGCTCAGCCGCTCCTTCGGTTGAGCGGCAATATTCGCATACATAATCGGCGCTCCTTCATTGAAAGACCCGCAGATGTGGCAGCCCTTTCCGGCTTGCTATTCCAGCATAATCATGAGCAAGGGAGGTATCTCGCTCTTTTCTGGAGCGATCATTCAGCACCCATCAGGATATTCGTGAACAGGCATCAGACAGACAACGGATGCCACGAGCGGGTGTCGAATCCTCATCCCAGTGTTGAGCTGGTCGATCATGCGGATATTCCGGGCGGCGGGCAGTTGC
>CAZLTO010000274.1:0-2049 GCA_964562475.1 uncultured Sphingobium sp.
CCTCGAACACGCCGTCGCCGATCTCGAGGATCGAGATGTCGAACGTGCCGCCGCCAAGGTCATAGACGGCGATGATCTTGCCGTCCTGCTTCTCGAGGCCATAGGCGAGCGCGGCAGCGGTCGGCTCGTTGATGATGCGCAGCACCTCAAGGCCCGCAATGCGGCCCGCATCCTTGGTCGCCTGACGCTGGGCATCGTTGAAATAGGCGGGAACGGTGATGACGGCCTGCGTCACGGTCTCGCCGAGATAGCTTTCGGCGGTTTCCTTCATCTTCTGCAGCGTGAAGGCCGAAATCTGCGACGGGGAATAATCCTCGCCGCCCGCCTTCACCCAGGCGTCGCCATTGGCGCCCTTGGTGATGCTGTAGGGGACGAGTTCCATGTCCTTGGCAGTCATCGGATCGTCAAAGCGGCGACCGATCAGGCGCTTCACCGCATAGATCGTGTTGTCCGGGTTGGTGACGGCCTGGCGCTTGGCCGGCTGGCCGATCAGGCGTTCGCCATCCTTGGTGAACGCGACGATGGAGGGCGTGGTGCGCGCGCCTTCCGCATTTTCAATAACCTTGGGCTTGCCCCCGTCCATCACCGCAACGCAGCTGTTGGTCGTGCCCAGATCGATACCGATAACTTTAGCCATTCTTTCCTCTTCAAACCCCAAATGTTTCAGCGGTTGAGGGAGCGGCATCGCTGCTTAAGGAGCCGGTGCCACCACCCGTTCAGGTTGCGATATAGGAGCGCTTTTTCTTGGCACAAGGTTCTTGAGGCTCTAGCACATGCCATGAGTCAAAAATGAGACAGTTTTGAGGACAATCATGCGCCTGCATCTTCTTGCCGCCCTTGCCGCTCCTTTCGCACTGGTAGCCTGCGCGGACCCTGCGCCGCTCTACGTCGATCAGGCATGGGTGCAACTGAATGCAAACCCCAAGGCTCCGTCCGCGGGCTATTTCGTCATTCATGGCGGGCCGGAAGACGTGACGCTGCGCGCTGTGCAGACCGAAGGCGCGATCAACATCGAGATGCACGACAGCATCTCTAAGGGCGGCATGATGACGATGACGCAGATCGATTCCGTGGCGGTGCCCGCGAAAACCAAGGTCGCATTCGCGCCGGGCGGCAAGCATCTGATGTTGTTCAGCATCAACCCCGCCGTGATCGCCGACGGCAAAATCACGCTGATGTTCATCTTCTCCAACGGCGACCGCTTGCCGGTCGATGCGGTGATCAAACCGGCGGGCGGAAATGCCTCTGGTGGCGCTGCTCATGAGATGGGCGACATGAACCATATGGACCACGCAAACTGATTCTGGCTGAGCTATGAGCAGCCGAGGGCTGACCGAAGGCGAGCAGGCGCTGGCCTCCTCGATCTTCGGTTCGTCGATCAGCTATGAGGCGGTACGCCTGCACCAGCGCAAATTCTGGCCTTTCCAGCCGCGCAGCTACACGATGGCGCCGGACGGCCATCTGTGGTTTCATCCGCACGGCGACCTCTACAGTGCTGATTTCTTGCTCGAATCCCTGACCCTGCAAAGCCATTTTATCCACGAGATGACCCATGTGTGGCAGGCGCAGAGACGAGGCCGCTGGTATCTGCCGCTGATGCGTCACCCCTGGTGCCGCTATGATTATGCGATAGAACCGGGCAAGCCATTCGCGCGCTATGGGATAGAGCAGCAGGCGGAGATCGTCCGCCATGCGTTCCTCTATCGGCGCGGAGTCTGCCCGGCGGGCGCGCCCCCACAGGACATGCTGGAAGCGCTGCTGCCGTTCGGAGATTAATCCGGTTTTTTCGCTACACCCACGAGCGCGGGGCGCAGCAGGCGCTCCTTGATGCGATAGCCCGCCTGCATCTCCTGCACGATCGTGCCTGGCGCTTCGTCGCTCGGCAGCTCCATCATCGCCTGATGCAGATTGGGGTCGAGCATCTCGCCCATCGCGGCGATCTTCTCGATACCATGACGGGTGAAGATGTTCTCCAGTTCGCGGCCCGTTGCCTCCAGGCCGACCACCAGAGACTTGAACTTGTCATCCTCGCGCAAATCCGCCGGGATG
>CAZLTO010000275.1:0-2027 GCA_964562475.1 uncultured Sphingobium sp.
ACGATGGCGAGCACCTATAACAGCCGCCCGCTGGTGCCCGAGGTGATGGTCGATGGCGACAGGTTCGCCGTTGTGGCCGAGCGGGTTATGCCCGAAACCCTGATCGCCGCCGAACATGTGCCGGACTGGCTGAAGGACTGAGCGGATCATGCACAGCCTGCCGATCTTCGTGAAGCTCACACGGCGGCCGGTCATTTTGCTGGGCGAAGGCGAGGCAGCGACGGCGAAACGCCGCCTGCTGGAGCGCGCCGGGGCGGACATCCAGACCAGCGCGGACGCGCAGGCCGCGCTCGCCATTGTCGCGATCGAGAATGAGGATGAGGCGTTGGCGGCCATTGCAAGCCTCAAGGCGCGGGGCGTGTTGGTGAATGCGGTGGACCGCCCGGCGCAGTGCGATTTTACCCTGCCCGCGATCGTCGATCGCGCTCCGGTGTTGATCGCCATTGGAACCGGCGGCGCGTCGGCAGGGCTGGCGAAGGCGCTACGGCAACGGCTGGAAACGTTGTTGCCTGCGATGCTCGGATCGATGGCCGAGGCGCTGGGCAAAACGCGTGAGCGCATGCGTGCGCGCTGGCCCGATGCCGCGTCGCGCCGTCGCGCGATTGACGGGGCGCTGGTGGAAGGCGGACCACTTGATCCCCTGTCAGGGATAGGAGCATCGGCGGTGGAGCGCTGGCTCGATGGCGCGCGGGCGAGTGAGACCGCTGCGTCTCGGCTGGAGGAGATTGCAATCCATTCCGACGACCCCGATGACCTCACACTTCGCGCCGCGCGGCTGCTGGGGCAGGCGGATATGCTGTTTCATGCGCCGGATGTCGCATCCGCGATCCTCGACCGCGCCCGCGCCGACGCCGCGCGCGCG
Organism: uncultured Sphingobium sp.; assembly: GCA_964562475.1. Lineage (GTDB taxonomy): Bacteria > Pseudomonadota > Alphaproteobacteria > Sphingomonadales > Sphingomonadaceae > Sphingobium. The sequence continues at coordinate 863 of CAZLTO010000275.1, forward strand.
CCTGCGCCGCACAAGCCGGACTGGGCGGGGCAGGGGCTCGCGCTCTGGCTCCATCGGGAGGGTGAAGGATGAGTCGCTATTTCCGCTATGCCGACGGCAAGGCATGGGAGGCGGACCGCAACGGCTGCACCGCGCATGATCCGGCACGCGAGTTCCTGTGGATTCATATCGATGGCGTAGCGGACGATGTCGACAGCATCCTCGACGAGTTCACCCATATCCCGCATCAGGCAATCGCCGCGCTGAAGGCGCACGAAACCCGCCCGCGCTGCACCGAATTCGGCGAAGGCGCGCTCATCAACATGCGCGGCCTCGGCGCACCTTCCGCGATTGATGGCGATCCTTTGGTCTCGATCCGCTTCTGGGCCGAACGGGGGCTGACGATCACGCTCTCCTTCCGCGAACTGGGTGCTCTGGAGCGTGTCGTCGCGCTGATGCTTGCCGGGGAGATCAAGGACCCCGGCGATCTCATTTCCACCACCGCGATGGAAATCGCCGAGACGCTCGACCCTGTAATCGCCGATCTGGGTGACTCAATGGACAGCATCGAGAGCGAGGTTCTGGAGGAGGAGCGGACGGGCGAGCGGCGCAAGGTGGCGCAGCTCCGCGCCGAGGCGATATCCTATCGTCGGTTTCTCTCCCCGCAAAGGCAGGCGACCGAGCGGTTGATGGCGCTCAATGCCGACTGGATCGAACCCGACGACCGGCTCCATTTTCAGGAAGCGGCAGACCGCTATGCCCGCATGGTCGAGGAACTGGAATCGGTGCGCGAGCGTGCCGCGCTGACTCCTGAGGCGCTCACCGATCTGCGTGCCGAGCATATGAACAAACAGGCGCTGATCCTCGCAATCGTTGCCCTCGTGTTCCTGCCGCTGACCTTCATCACCGGCCTGCTTGGCATGAATGTGGAGGGGATACCTTATGCCAGCGAGCCGTGGGCCTTCTGGGGGGTGGTCGGCTTTTGCGCGGTTACCGGCCTCGCGATGGGCATATGGTTTGTCGCTACCCGCTGGCTTCAGCGATAATCTGGCATGAGTGGCATGCGCACCTATGCGGGCGCACATATCATGCCAATTCGGATTCGGTTCGGCGCAGAATCGACTCAGGTCGCCGTTCGTTCATTGCCGTTTCATGTGGCCCGCCGGATAGGATAGGCATGCGGATT
>CAZLTO010000276.1:0-2012 GCA_964562475.1 uncultured Sphingobium sp.
CAGCAGCGGTTTGTTGACCCCAGGCGGCCTGGCGCTCGACAACGCCGGGAATGTCTATGTCGCCAACCTCGGCAACAACTCGATCGAAAAGTACACGCCGGCCGGCGTCGGCTCGCACTTCGCCACCACCGCCTCACAGCCACGTTACCTGGCGATCACCGATGTGCCCCCCAAGGCGGTTTTCGCCGCGGGTTTCACCACGCCCATTCCCGGCGTGTCCGACACCACCTCGCTCCATTTCTTGCCTGCGGGCGGCGGCACATTCCCGCCCGTAGCGATCTTCTCGACCGGCTCGCTGGCGTTGCCGGATTTGTCGCCGCAGGCGCCGAGCGTCAGCGTGAGGCCAAGGGCGAGGCCAAGTGTGAGGAATGGGGCGGAGAGGAAGGCAATGGATTTCTTCACCGAATAGGCTCCGTAAGGGTGCGGTCTGGTCTAGGTCAGTTTGCGGGCTTGGGCAACAGGGGCTGGAGGCTTTGCCAGTCATGCGCATCGGTCAGCGCGCCGTTGATGAGGAAGCTGGGGGTGCCGGTGACATGATCCTGCTCCAGCGCGCGTTTCGTCATCGCCAGAACGGCGGCGAAGGCTTGTTTGTCGGCGAGGCAGACGCGGCTTTGCGCAGGGGTTACGCCGCGTTTCGCCACCAGGGCGAGCATGCCGGTCCTGTCGGCGATTTCGGCCATGATCGCGGCGGGCGTGGCGTCGGCGGGCAGGGTGGAGGGCTTGCTCTCATAGGTCTGCGCCTTTGCGGTCCAGTCCTGCTGCGCGGCGAACAGCGCCTCGTGATTGCCGGGGAATTTGGCCGGGCCACCGCAACGGGCGAGCAGCGCGGCGGTAAAATCATAGCGGTCCCGCACCAGATTGCGCACCTCGACCGCGATCAGCCCCTTCGATACCCAGCCCGCCTTCAGCGGCGCGGTGCCCTCGGCGACGAAATGCGCGCAATGCGAGCAGGTGTAGCTCACATATTCGACCAGGCGCGTCTTCGCCGCCGGATTGCCGATCACATGCGCGCCTTCCTTCGAGAGCATGACCGTTTTCGACCAGTCCTGTGCCGGGGCGGCCTGCGAGGCGGCGGGGACGAGCGACAGGATAAGGGTTAGCAGAAGCACGCGAATCATATGCGGGAGATAGCCTTGTCGAATGAACCTCAGCTGATCTTGCCGACCGGCGCGCTATTCGCAAGCCCCTGCGCCATCGCTTCCAGCACCGCCCGCAATTCAGGGTCTCCAATGTCGCGCAGCGAATCACCGAGGTCGGCGGGGATCGGGCGCAGATTGGCGGGCGGCGGGCGGCGTTCAGGCTCGCGGATCGCCACTTCGCCCGCGCGGATCGCTATCCGGGCCACCGCCTCATAGCCGAAGAAGCGGTTCACCCGTTCCATGATCTCTGTTACCATATGCTGGACGATCGGCTGATGCCCGTTCGCAACGGTGAGCGACAGGGTGCCGCCTGATTTCTTGGCGGCGGGGAAGCGGATCGATTCGGGTTCGCTGATCTTCGCGATGCGTGGCCCCACGATCTCCGCCCAGCGGGTGACGATGCTCGATTGCACGAAGCCGAAACGGCGGAAGGCCGCCCCGCCGATGCGTGGCATCAGGTCCGCGATCGCGCGCGGCCCGCCGACGCGCTCGGGCGGCTCGGCTTCGGGCTTGCGCGGCTTTTTCGGTGAGCCAGGTTTCACGGGTTTCGTCATGGGTGCAGTCATGCCATATCCTGCCCATGCCCGTCGAGGATAAGATAATATCAGATGCCGCAGAGGCGTTGTTGGGCTGGTATGACCGCCATGCCCGCGCGCTGCCGTGGCGGGTGCCGCCGGGGCGCACCGAACGGCCCGATGCCTATCGCGTCTGGCTGTCGGAGATCATGCTGCAACAGACGACGGTCGCGGCGGTGATCCCCTATTACGAGAAATTCACGGCCCGCTGGCCCGATGTGTCGGCGCTTGCCGCAGCGGAGGATGCGGACGTGATGGCCGCCTGGGCTGGGCTCGGCTATTATGCCCGCGCGCGCAA
>CAZLTO010000277.1:0-1994 GCA_964562475.1 uncultured Sphingobium sp.
GATAAAAGCCCAAGGTCATGCTGGCCGAGGGGTTAGGTCGTTTTGCGGCTTGGTATAAGGACTATTACGGCGCGGCCTGATTAGCCGCGGCTGATCCCCGTCAGCGATGCGGTTGTCTTGCGGCCAAAACCGCCTACGGGTCTGCGCAGAGCGACGACCGGCCCCAGGCCGACGTCATTGTGCTCCAGTTCTTCCAGAGTGCGGGTGAAGCAGGCGCGCAGCGCAGCGACATCCTCAGCCAGTTCTTCCGGGCCGGTACGATGCTCGACGCAGCGGCGCGCCGTCATCTCGATACGCTCGGCAAGATCGCCGAGAGCACGGGAACCGAATTGCCGTGATTCGCCTTTCAGCGTGTGTGCCGGGCGGACCAGCGAAGCAGCGTTGCGCTCGCGCATAGCGGCCTCGACCTGCTCGACGGATTTGATGCCATCTTCGCGGAAATAGCCAAGAATCCGGGTGAAATTGGCACCCAGCTGAGTACGCGCCAGCTCATAATCTTGTTGGTTGATCAGCTCAGCATTCATGCACGCACCGTTGACGAAATCTTTCACAACAGTTCAAGGTATAATGACGTCAGGTAAATTTCTCGTTATCATTTTCACGCAGAGGAGTTTTCCGGCTGATAAAAAAGAGATTTTTATCCTTGATTTCAAAGAACCAGCCTTGTTCCACGGCCATCGCGGCTAATTCTTGAGGCGCGACCGGATCATCAGCATGGAGCAAGACAGCGATATGTGTCCGCAGCGCCCTGGCCGCGCGCAGTGCAGGCCAGGGGCACCGCATGCCACGCGCATCGACCTCATGCACCGCTGGATCGGTGGTCATTTCCCGAAAGGATTTTTGGCGGAGCGCAGCATCAGCCGCACCGGCACCGCGCCGAAACCCAGTTCCCGCCTGATGCCGTTGACGAGATAGCGCTGGTAGCTCTCCGGCAACTGATCGAGCCGGGTGCCGAACAACACGAAGCCGGGCGGACGCGTTTTCGCTTGCGTGAGGTAGCGCAACTTGATGCGCCGTCCGCCGGGTGCGGGCGGCGGGTTCGCCTCCAGAGCAGACTCGAACCAGCGGTTCAACTGTCCGGTGCCGACGCGGCGCGACCAAGCGCGGCGCACCTCGAAGGCTGCCTCCAACAGATCGTCTATGCCCTTGCCGGTCGCGCCTGAAACGGTGAGCAGCGGAACGCCCTTCACCTGCGCCAACCCCTCGTCCAGCGCCTTCCGCACGCCCTGATAGAGCGAGGAGCCGTTTTCCGAGACGTCCCATTTGCTGAGCGCAATGACAAGCGCACGCCCCTCCTGCAACACCTTGTCGGCGATGCGCAGATCCTGCGCCTCCAGCCCGAGCGTCGCATCGAGGAGGAGCACGACCACCTCGGCGAAATCGACCGCGTGGAGGCCGTCCGCCACGGCAAGCTTCTCCAGCTTATCCTGCACCTTGGCGCGCTTGCGCATACCGGCGGTGTCGATCAGGCGGACGGTGCGCTCGCGGTTGTCGAAGTCGCGCCATTGATAGTCGATGGCAATGCTGTCACGCGTGATGCCTGCTTCCGGCCCGGTGATGAGCCGCTCCTCGCCGATGATCTTGTTGATGAGCGTCGACTTGCCGGCATTGGGACGGCCGACAATGGCAAGCTTCAGCGGCGCGGCGTCTAGCGCGTCTTCATCATCGGGGTCGATTTCGGTGTCACCGCCCATCAGCCCAGCCTCTGTGAGGCGCGCTTCAGCTTCCTCGATATGGGGGAGCAGCGCCTGAAACAGATCGGCCAGACCCTGTCCATGCTCGGCGGAAAGCGCGAGCGGCTCGCCAAGGCCCAGCGACCAGCATTCCATCAGCCCGTCCTCGGCGGCGCGTCCCTCGGCCTTGTTGCCCGCAAGAATCACCGGCGTATCCGAACCGCGCCGCCAGCGCGCGATTTCCCCATCGAGCGGCCTCAGTCCCGCGCGCGCATCCATCAGGAAACGCACGACATCGGCCCTGTCGACCGCCGCCTCGGG
>CAZLTO010000278.1:0-1981 GCA_964562475.1 uncultured Sphingobium sp.
CATCCCGGATGCGCTTTGAGCCGCGCTCCGCCGGCATAAGTGGCGGCTCCGTCGCCCGGCTGCATCGGTCGCATGATCTTCTCCGCTTTGCGCCCCAGCGCATTTTCCAGAGTCTCGATCATTTCCATCAGGCCAACGGGATGGCTGTCACCAATATTGAGGATGCGATGCTCATGACGCACAGGTGGATTATCGAGTGCGCCAATGATGCCGTCGACGATGTCGTCGATATAGGTGAAGTCGCGCGCCATTCTGCCTTCGCCGAAGACCTCGATCGGCTCGCCCCGCATGATCTTCTGGCTGAAGCTGAAATAGGCCATATCCGGGCGGCCCCATGGTCCATAGACGGTGAAGAAGCGCAGCCCCGTCTGCGGATAGCCATAGAGCGACGCATAGCTTTCGCTCATCAGTTCGCAGGCGCGCTTGGTCGCGGCATAGAGCGAGACGGGCTTGGTGGCGGGCTCATCCTCGGAGAAGCCCTGGTCACCTATCGGCTTGTCGCCATAGACAGAGCTGGACGAGGCATAGACCAGATGCTCAAACCCCGGTGCGTGTCGGCAAGCTTCCATCACGGCAAGATGCCCGGCAAGGTTGCTGTGCTGATAGGCGAAGGGATGATCGAGGCTGTAGCGCACCCCGGCCTGCGCGGCGAGATGGACGACACGGGTGATGCCGTTCTCCTGCACGATCCGCGCTACGGTTACCGCATCCGCGACATCGCCACGATGGAAGGCAAAACCCTCCCGTCCCGCAAGCGTCGCCAGCCGCGCCTCTTTCAGCGCGGGGTCATAATAATCGTTGACAATATCGAGGCCGATCACACATTCGCCGCGATCCAGCAAGCGCTGGGTGGTCGCATGGCCGATAAATCCGGCAACGCCTGTCACCAATATGGGCGCAGCCGCGCTCACGCCGATCAGCGACCCACGGCGGTATAGGAGAAACCTGCCTTCTCGGCCATTTCGCGCGGATAGACATTGCGCAGATCGACCATGATCGGGGTGGAAAGCAGGCTCTTGACACGATCAAGATCGAGCGCACGGAACGCATCCCATTCGGTCACGATCACGAGCGCGTCGGAACCTTCCATCGCCTCATAGCTGTTAGCGCAATAGGTTATATGATCGAGCACCAGCTTCGCCTGCTCCATGCCCTCAGGGTCGTAGGCCCGCACCTTCGCGCCCGCATCCTGAAGTGTCTGAACCACCGCGATAGCGGGAGAATCGCGCATGTCGTCGGTGTTGGGCTTGAAGGTGAGGCCGAGCACGGCGATCGTCTTGCCGCGTACATCGCCCCCGCACGCCGCTATCACCTTGCGGCCCATCGCCCGCTTGCGGTTGTCGTTCACCGCCACCACCGCCTCGACGATGCGCTGCGGCGCGTCATAATCCTGGCTGGTCTTGAGGAGCGCCAACGTATCCTTGGGGAAGCAGCTGCCGCCATAGCCCGGCCCGGCATGGAGGAACTTGCTGCCGATGCGGTTGTCGAGGCCGATGCCGCGCGCGACATCCTGCACATCCGCGCCCACCTTCTCGCACAGGTCAGCGATTTCGTTGATGAAGGTGATCTTGGTGGCGAGAAAGGCATTGCCCGCGTATTTGGTGAGCTCCGCACCGCGGCGGCTCATCTCGATGATCGGCGAACGACCGAGCGCCAACGGGCGGTAAATCTGGCGCATCACTTCCAGCGCACGCGGATCGTCTCCCCCGATCACAACGCGGTCGGGCCGCTTGAAATCGTCGATTGCAGCGCCCTCGCGCAGAAATTCAGGGTTCGAGACGACCGCGAAATCGGCATCCGGATTGGCCTCGCGGATGATCCGCTCCACCTCGTCGCCAGTGCCGACCGGAACCGTGGAGTTGTTGACAATGACCGTAAAGCCGGTGAGCGCCTGCGCAATTTCCTTCCCAGCGCCCATAACAAAGGAACGGTCCCCCTGCCCGTCGCCCCGCCCCCAGGGGGTTCCGACCGCCATGAATCC
>CAZLTO010000279.1:0-1961 GCA_964562475.1 uncultured Sphingobium sp.
ATCTGATCCGGCATCTGGCGGATGACCCGGAGAACACGGTCTATTTCATTTCCCAGCCCAATCCCAACTGGATGCAGGGCGTCATCAAGCTCGTCTATTACCCGGACCTCGCCTCACCGATCCAGTGCCACCGCTATACCGTCGATTTCGAGGTGGCGGTGCGGCATGGCGAGGCGGTGGCGAAATCCTTGGGCATGCTTAAAAGCCAGGGCGTGACGCCGGACATCATCATCGGCCACAGCGGCTGGGGCGAGACGCTTTTCGTGAAGGACGTCTACCCCGATGCGCCGCTGCTCAGCTATTTCGAGTTCTTCTACCATCATGCCGGGGTGGATGCGGATTTCGACCCAGAATTCCCCGGCACGCCGGATGACGGCGGACGCCTGCGCATGCGCAATGCGATCAACCTCCTGAGCTTCGAGTCGACCGACTGGGGCAATGCGCCGACCCGCTGGCAGCGCAATCTCTATCCGCCCGAAATGCGCCCGCGCATCTCCGTGCTGCACGAAGGGATCGACACGGACGCTATTCGTCCCGACGCTGACGCATGGCTCCAGATCGACCGCGGCAATCTGCGTCTCACCGCGCAGGACGAGGTCGTCACCTATGTCGCCCGCAACCTCGAACCCTATCGCGGTTTCCACATCTTCATGCGCGCGATCCCGGAAATCCAGCGCCTCCGCCCCAACGCGCATATCCTGATCGTCGGCGGCGACGAGGTAAGCTATGGCTGCGCGCTGCCGGGTGGGCAGACCTATCGGGCGAAGATGCTCGCCGAAATGGGCGGGCGCATCGACTACAGCAGGGTCCATTTTCTCGGCCAGCTACCCTATGACACCTATTTGAGCGTGCTCCAGATTTCCTCGGCGCACATCTATCTCACTTATCCGTTCGTATTGTCCTGGTCGTTTCTCGAAGCGATGTCCGCCGGGTGCGCGATGATCGGCTCAGCCACCGCGCCGGTCGAGGAAGTGATCCGCGACGGCGAGAACGGCCTGCTGGTCGATTTCTTCTCGACGCACGCAATCGCGGAAGCGGTAGACCGCGCCCTCTCGGACAAACACGGCATGCGCGCGATGCGCGAAAATGCGCGGCGCACGGTGGTCGAGAATTACGACCTCAAGACACGCATACTGCCGCAATGGCAGAACCTGATCGCCGATCTCGTGATGGGACGGCGACCGCAGATCACGGAGAACCCGCCGAAGGTCAGCGTGCTCCCGCAAGCGGCCCCAAAGCGCCGCGCAAAGATAGCCGCGCTACCTGCGAAAAAGTCTTCGCAAAGCCTTGCAGCGGCGCAGCTCTGATCTTTCGTGCTGAATGAAGATACCGAACGGAAATTAAGATTAAAATCGAGGAAATTCCTAAGCTTTGCTCCGTAGAAAATGGCTGAATACCGGCGATTTTGAGGGATTCGTCGCATTAAAAGCGGCTTAACATATTGAGTTCTCCCGAATGAAATTGAACTGTTCCCATTTCTTGCGCGCCTTTGTGCAGATCGCCACCCGGACCGGCATCGAGACGACCGAGGATGAACTGCGCCGCGCCTATGCGCTGGTCGATGCGGAAATACCCGCCGATTTGGCTGTAGGCATGGCTCGGGAGTTGGGGATTCACCTGAAGCCCATGCAGATCGAGTGGCGCTCGATCACGCAGTTGCAGGGCGCGTTCCCGGCGATGCTGATGATGCGCGACGGCAGCTTCCTGATCGCGGAAGGCATGGTTGAGGATACGCCGCAGGGGGCGATCCTGCTGGCGCGAGACCCGGACGCGACAGGCGCGGACGCCGTCGACATCGCGCTCGACCAGCAGCGCTTCGAGCGCCTGTGCACCGGCGACGTGATCCTCGCCAAGCGGCAATACCGCCTCAACGACAATGTGCAGCCGTTCAGCATGCGCTGGATCGTCTCGCAACTGCTCCTTTAAAAGACAGTGCTTGGCGACACCGGCCCCCCCCTGAA
>CAZLTO010000280.1:0-1960 GCA_964562475.1 uncultured Sphingobium sp.
AAATTTCATAATGTTGTGCAGGCCGGGTTTGGCGGGCTAACGAGTGGGCGGCTGGTGGCGGCCCTTCGGGACTGGATAAATCGGCATATCGCCTATGTATCCGGGTCGAGCGACAGCGAGACCACTGCGCTTGATACTTTCGTGACGCGGCAGGGCATCTGCCGGGATTTCGCCCATCTGATGATCACGCTGGTGCGGGCGGCCGGCATTCCCGCGCGGATTGCGAGCGTCTATGCGCTCGGGGTCGAACCGCCGGATTTTCATGCCGTCGCCGAGGTGTTTCTGGGCGGGGAATGGCATCTGGTCGATGCCACCGGCATGGCCCAGGAGGGTGCGATGGCGAAAATCGGCGTGGGGCGCGACGCGGCGGACATCGCCTTCCTGACGGCCTATGGCTATGCGCAGATGAATCAGCAGATGGTCTCTGTCACCGAGGCTTGAGAATGCTTATGCGCGGGGATGCGCATTCCGGTAAACGTCCAGCAGATGGGCGGCATCGACTTGCGTGTATATCTGCGTTGAGCTGAGGCTCGCATGGCCGAGCAGTTCCTGAAGCGCGCGCAGGTCCGCGCCGCGGCCTAGCAGGTGCGTGGCGAAGCTGTGGCGCAGTGCGTGCGGGCTGGTGCGCTCCGGCAGCATCAGCCGACGCCGCGCCTCGCGCACCGCCTTGCGGATGATGGCGGGATCGAGCGGCCCGCCGCGCGCGCCGCGAAACAGCGGCTCGTCCCGGCCGACACCATAGGGGCAGAGCGAGGCATATTCGCCGAGCGCCTCGCGGATTTGCGGCAACAGCGGCACGATGCGCGTCTTGTCGCGCTTGCCGGTGATGCGGATGGTTTCCTGCGCGGGCACATCGCTGCCGGTCAGCGACAGCGCTTCCGAAATGCGCAACCCCGCGCCATAAAGCAGCAGCAGCACCGCCCAGTTGCGCGCGGCGATCCACGGCTCGGTGGCGTTTTCGGCGACATCTTCGGAAAGCGCCATCACATCGTCGGGAGAGACGGGGCGCGGCACGCCCTTCTTGACGCGTGGGCCACGTAGCGGCGGCACGGTGGCATTCTCTCCGCCCGCGAAGGTGAGGAAGGCGCGGATGGCCGACAGTTCCCGCGCGGTCGAGGCATTGCCCAGCCCTTGCATGCGGCGATGGGCGAGGTAGGCGCGGAGGTCGGCGGCTGGCAGGGCCGCGAGCGTGCTGGCCGAAGGCGGGGCGCCGATGTGAACGGTCAGGAAATCCAGAAGCCGCCGCGCTGAAGCCACATAGGCGCGCACGGTATGAGCCGAGCGCCGCCGCTCCAGCGCGAGATGCCTGTGCCATGCGGCGAGTAGGGGATGGGGCAGTTCCACAGCAGCTGTTTATACCACAATCTGCGGCAGGATGGCATCGAGCAGCAACATGCCCTGTGGCGTGACAATGAGACGGTCGCCATTGATTGCAAGCAGACCATACCCGGCCAGCCGCGCGGCCGCCGCATCGTCGAGCATCGCGGTGCGCTCCAGCCCCAGACGGCGGGCGAGGGCAGCAATGTCGACCCCTTCGGAAAGGCGCAAGCCCATCATCAGCGCCTCGCGCGCCTGATCTTCCGGGGTGAGGGGCGTTTCCGCCTCCATGCCATGACTGTTGCGCGCCACAGCCGACAGCCAGTTTTCCGGCTTCTTGTGGCGGGTGGTGGCACAGCCGTCCCGTCGCCCATGCGCGCCGGGGCCAATGCCGATATAGTCGCCATAGCGCCAATAGGCGAGGTTGTGGCGGCTTTCCTCACCCAGACGGGCATGGTTGCTCACTTCATAGGGTGGCAAGCCGTGTGCCGTGGTTAGTTCGCGCGTCAGTTCATAGAGATCGGCGGCATGGTCCGCATCCAGCGGCGTGAAGACCCCCTTGCGCACCAAAGTCTCGAAGCGGGTGCCCGGCTCGATCGTCAGTTGATAGAGCGAGAGATGCCCGGTGCCGTATTCCAATGCA
>CAZLTO010000281.1:0-1946 GCA_964562475.1 uncultured Sphingobium sp.
CATGGACGCCAGCGGAATCGCGGCGAGCATCAGCAGAATCAGGCCGGCAACCCTTATTCTCGGTTCGCGAATATTCCGATCAGCCATGCTTCACCGGGAATAGACCTTGAGGTTTGAAGGCAAGGACGATGGCCATCAGAATGTAGATCAGCATGGAGGCGATGGCTGGTCCCACAGCCTGCCCAACCGATCGCTCGAATATCTGCATCAAGCCCATTTGCAGATAGATGCGGCCCGCTGTGTCGATCAGACCGACGATGAGGGCGCCATAGAGCGCGCCCCGCACGGAGCCGACGCCCCCGATAATGATCACCACCAGCGTGAGGATCAGGATTGGCTCGCCCATGCCGGGTTGCAGCGACACCAGCGGCGCGATCAATAAACCACCGAGACCAGCCAGGCCTGCTCCCACCGCAAAGACAATGGTATTGAGCAATTTGATGTTGACCCCTAGCGCGGACACCATTTCAGCGTTGTTGGCACCCGCGCGGATGAGCATGCCAAGCCGGGTCCGGCCAATCACCAGGTAGAGTCCAATCGCCACGAGAGCGCCCGCGCCGATGATCATCAGCCGGTAGGATGGATAGTTCTGACCGAACAATGACAATGTGCCGTTCAGCATATCGGGCACATTGATGAACATCGGCGAAGGCCCCCAGATGTAGCGCACCATTTCGTTGGCGATGAGAATAAGGCCAAACGTGCATAGCACCTGGTCGAGGTGATCACGCGCATACAGCTTTCGCAGTAAGGTTCGCTCGGCCAGAACGCCGAGCGCCATCGTGACAAGCACCGCTGCCGGCACCGCCAGAAGAAAGGAGTCAGTCCTCGCGGCAACCGTGGCGCCTACGTATGCGCCAACCATGAACAACGATCCGTGCGCCAGGTTCAGGAAGTTCATGATGCCGAACACCAAGGTCAGACCAGCTGACATCAGGAACAGCAGCGCACCCAACTGAACGCTATTGAGTAATTGCGCAATGAATAGCGACGCGCTCAACGAAAACCTCCCGACTTTTTAAATAGCAACGGGGATCTTGGTTACGTCCCCGCTCGTCGTTTACTTCATGGGGCAGAGGTGCGCGTAGCTGTCTTGAGCCTGTGGCATGGGCGTGGCTATATGGCGGATAGTCATGCGACCCTTGTCATCCTTGTATGCCTCGAACACATGCATGTCCTGAATGGGGAAATTGTTGTTGCCGAACTTGAAGCTGCCCCGCAGTGACTTGAAGTCAGCCGCCTTGAGCGCCGCGCGCAACGCGGCCTTGTCGCTGATATCTCCCTTGACCTTCGTCAGTGCCGAATCGATCAGCAGTGCGGAGTCATAAGCCTGCGCAGCATATTGCGACGGGATGCGTTTGTACTGCTCCTCGAACGCGCGGACGAAACGCTTGCTGGTGTCATTGTCGAAACCCGGTCCCCAGAAAGACCCGCTGACCGCACCCATCGCCGCTTCACCTTGCGCCGGCAGGTTGATGCCTTCGGTGGTAACCGAATTCATCAGCGGAATGTGGCGCAGCCCCGCCTGCGCGTACTGCTTAACGAAATTCACACCCAGCCCGCCCGGATAGAATACATAGACCGCGTCGGGATTGGCCGCCTGGATCATGGATAGCTCGCCAGAGAAATCCTGCTGCGAAAGCGGCGTGTAGACTTCATTTAGCAGGGGCATTTTGTAGGTGCGCTTGAAACCGGCGATGTATTCCTTGCCTGCTTGATAGTTCACGGACGATAATATCCGCCCAGCGCTACATCGCACTGCCCGGGTATCGGCTCGAGCGTAGCGGTCATCTGGCGCGATTGCGTGAGCTATCTTCGTTAGATCGATATGCTTGGACCAGATCTGATCTGCCGAAATAAATCACACCTTAGCCGCAAGCACTGCTTCAGCGCGATCGGCCAGCGCGCGCAGCGGTCCAACTACCAAACACCCCGCTAAAGCCCCC
>CAZLTO010000282.1:0-1940 GCA_964562475.1 uncultured Sphingobium sp.
GCCTTCGCGGAACACAAGGCCGATGCCTGCATCATCGAGGTCGGGCTGGGCGGCAGGCTGGACGCGACCAATGTGATCCCGTCTCCGGCGGCCTGCGGCATCGCGCAGCTCGGCATGGATCATGAGCCGTTTCTGGGCAACGACCTCAAGACGATCACGGGCGAGAAGGCGGGTATCGCCAAGGCAGGCGTCCCGCTCGTCACGCTGGATTATGAGCCTGCCATCGCCGCCGTCATCGCGCAGAAGGCAGCAGAGGCTGGCGCGCGCTGGCTGCCGATGAAAGGCGCCTGGGACGCCGCGCTCTATCGCGGGCGGCTGCATTATCGCGACGAGGCGGGGCGGATCGATACGCCCGCGCCGCGCCTTGCGGGGCCGCATCAGGCGACCAATCTCGCGCTCGCCCTCGCCATGCTACGGCATCAGACGGCGCTGCCGATCGGCGAGGGCGCGCTGCATGCCGCGCCGCTCTGGGCGCATTGGCCCGCGCGGCTGCAACGTCTCACACAAGGCCCGCTGGTGACGCGGCTGGGTGGCGCGGATGGCGCGCGCGACATCTGGCTCGATGGCGGACATAACCCGGCGGCGGGCGAAGCCATCGCGCGCTTCTTCGATGACGAGCGGCTGGGCGGCGGGAAACTCACGCTGCTGATCGGCATGCTGGCGAACAAGGATATGGCAGGCTTCCTCGCGCCGCTGCGCGACAAAATCGGTGCGATCCACAGCGTGCCGGTCGAGGGTCATGCCCATCACGAGCCGGAAGCATTCGCGGCCTTGTCACGGGAATGGGGCATAGCCCACACCGCGCATCCCGACCTCGGCGCGGCAGCGGGCGCGATCGGGCGGGCAACCCCCGCCCCCCTGCTCATCACCGGCTCGCTCTACCTCGCGGGCGAAGTCTTGAGAGCGAACGATCAACTACCGGATTGAGGACTGTGGTAGGTTTGAAGCGAGAAGCGGACGGTCAGATTTTGCTAGGCATCGTGGACAAAGGGTATCCATTGCAGGACTGAGACAAGGCTGACGAAGCCGAGGTAGGATTCCTTGGTTTTGTCGTATCTTGTGGCGATGCGACGCCAGTTCTTGAGTTTGTTGAACAGACGCTCGACGAGGTTTCGCGAGCGATATTTTGTCCGGTCGTGGGGGATCGGCTCGCGCCGGTTGCTCTTGGCCGGGATGACGGCTTCGACTTCCGCTTTGGCCAGTTCCTCGCGGATGGCATCGGCGTCGTAGCCTTTATCGGCCAGCAGCGCTTCGATCTTGTCGGCGATCATGCGGAACAGCGGGCCAAAACCCTGGATGTCGTGCGCTTGCCCAGGCGTCAGAACGAAGCCGAACGGGCGGCCTTTGGCGTCGCACCGGGCGTGGAGTTTGGTGCTGAAGCCGCCGCGCGATCGGCCAAGCGCCTCGGTTTCCTGAGTCCCCTTTTTATGCCGACTGAACAATGATGTGCCCGGATGACGCTACTGTCGATCATGTCGGCGGTGGCATCTCGCTCTACCATTTCAGCCAGCGTTTCGAGCATCGCGTCGAACATGCCAGTCGTCACCCATCGTCGGTAGCGGCGAAACACGCTGTTCCACTTGCCATATTCGTCAGGCAGGTGCCGCCATTGCGAGCCTGTGCGGGCAATCCACATCATGCCCTCGAAATACAACCGATTATCCTGCGCCGGGCGGCAACCACGACCACGCTCGGGCGGCAGCAGCGTACCGATGATGTCCCATTCCTCGTCCGATACACCGATCCGCTCGCCCAACGCCGCCTCCAAAAGTCAGCGTTGAATCAAGAGGCGAGTCTCCTGTCAACCTTTGTCCACGAAACCTAGTAGTACTGGTTGTTTAATGCCTGCGCGACCAACTTCGTAACATATATTCGACGAGTAAGATGTGAGCGTGGTCTGGAGGCCGCGGATCAGGCGGCTTGTGCGATCGGTTGATCTG
>CAZLTO010000283.1:0-1909 GCA_964562475.1 uncultured Sphingobium sp.
GGCGCGAACGACATTCCGATGATCGAGGCCGCTGGGCTTGGCGTCGCCTATCATGCCAAGGAAAAGACTTGCGCCGCCGCCGATGCGGAGATTCGCCATGGCGACCTCTCGGCTTTACTCTATGCGCAGGGCATTGCCCGCAACGAGTGGGTGGAGAGCTAGGTTGGGGGTGGCCCTCCAGCCATAAGAGCATGCTGGTTCCCATGCATGATTATAACGGCTTGACGATGCAGACGCCGCCAGCGGCCTTGATGGTTTCACACAGCGCATCGGCATCGGTGCGGGTCGTGAATGGTCCTGCCAGCAGGCGGGTCAGGGTTCCGGCTGCTTCTGTTGAATAGGTGTAGCCAGCCAGCGCCGGGGTTTTGGCGGACACTGCCTTCCACTGGGCTTCCGCGCGTGTCTTTTCGCTGAACGCGCCAAGCTGGATCTGCCATGCGCCGCTGGTCTGGGCGGCTGGCGCGGTCTGTGAGGAGGGCGCTGCCGGAACGGATTTCGTCACTGGCGCAGGCTGGGAGGGGGGAAGGGCGGCGGTTCGCAACGGCGCGGAAGAGGGGACAGGGCGTCGCAGCGCGGGGGCGGATTTAGGGGGCATGGCAGTCGTCTGGCTGGCCTGTTGCGCGCGCGCCGTCATCGCCGCCGCCAGCGCAAGCCCATCCTTGCGCTGCGCCTCGGGGATGTAACGGTCCATATGTTCGAGCGCCTTGGTCGCCTGCTCAACGCCCGCAACCGAGGCCCGCGTCATCAACGCGTATGCGCGCACCCAGTCCCGCGCCAGCAGGTCACCGTTGAACAGGGATATGCCGACCAGATATTGCGCACGCGCTTCTCCGCGCTCCGCCGATCTGTCGAGATAAGGCATGGCCTCTGGCCGCCGACCCTGTTGGTAAAGCAACAGCCCGGCGTTGTCCTCCGCCTGCGCGTGGCCCTGCGCGGCGGCCCTGCGATAATAGTCTATCGCCGCATTCATGTCCTGCGGCACGCCGCGCCCGAGCTTGTAGGCCTGCGCGATGTTGAACTGCGCGTCGGCGTCGCCGCTGTCCGCCAGCGGGCGCCAGATCCTGAGCGCACGGGCGTAATCGCCCTGAGACCAGGCATCGACGCCGGTCTTGACATCAGCCCACGCCCTGCCGCCCGCACCGGCAAGGGCAAGCGCCAAAGGCATGGCTGCCAGCATCATGACCCTCTGTGGCTTCATCGTTCCGTTCCCGTGCGCAAGGGGGCTTAACCACTCAGTTTCCGTTCGGTCGTCATATGCGCCAAAAAAGGTGGAAACATGGTTAACCATATTCCCTGCACATGGAGCAAGCCGGGCGATCGAATTAACAGATTGTTAGGACGTCGCCGGTTATTTTCCGCACGAATATATTCATCTGGGGGAATTGCGTGCGCGTATTGGCAATGGCTTCGCAAAAAGGCGGTTCGGGCAAGACGATCTTGTCCGGCCATCTTGCCGTTCAGGCAGAACGCGCGGGTGCTGGTCCGGTCGTCCTGATCGACATCGATCCGCAAGGCTCGCTGGCCGACTGGTGGAACGAGCGAGAGGCTGACGTCCCTGCCTTTGCCGAAACCACAGTCGCGCGGCTGGCACATGATCTTGAGACATTGCGTGCCCAGGGCTTCAAGCTCGCGGTGATCGACACGCCGCCCGCGATCACGATGGCGATACAGAGCGTGATCTCCGTCGCGGAACTGATCGTTATCCCGACCCGCCCCAGCCCGCATGACCTGCGCGCCGTCGGCGCCACGGTCGATCTGTGCGAGCGCGCGGGCAAACCGCTGATCTTCGTCGTCAATGCGGGCACGCCCAAGGCGCGCATCACCCAGGAAGCGGCGATCGCCCTTTCCCAGCATGGCACCGTCGCGCCGGTGATCGACTGGGTGAACAACGTGTTCGCCCGGTTGATGG
>CAZLTO010000284.1:0-1899 GCA_964562475.1 uncultured Sphingobium sp.
TAGGGCGCGTTCAAATGTCGGAATCTTTTCGGACCACTAGCAAATTTATGATTCTGGTGGATTTTACGATTTTAACATTTGCAGACCCATTCCAACCGCCAGAGGATGCAAATGTTAAAATCAATCCACTAGCCGCCATTCAGCTGGTCAGCAGTTTCACACCCGAAAACATCAGCATCACGGCCAGTGCACCGCGGATAATTCCGGGGTTAACATGCTTGGTGAGCCGTGAGCCGATCACGATGCCGGGAATCGATCCGATCAGGAGTGAGCCGAGCAGCTGGAAATTGACCAGCCCCATCCAGAAATAGCCAAAACCAGCCAGCAATGTGAGCGGAACCGCGTGCACGATGTCCGTTCCCACAATCTTCTGCATCGTGAGACGGATCGGATAGAGCATCACCAGCATCGTGGCGCCCAGCGCGCCCGCGCCCACTGACGTCAGGGTAACGATCGTGCCGAGGATCGCCCCACAGAAAATGGTAAGGCCCGGCAGAATGCGACGATAGGCCGTGATCCGGTCTTCCTCAATGTTTATAGCGGCAGAATATATCTTGCGCTGGAACAGAGTGACAATCGCCGTCAGAAGCAGCGCCACGCCCAGCATCTGGACGACCAGTCCGCTCTTCATCTGGTGTCCGCCATTTGCGGAGAGGAACCATAATGTAAGGACCGCGGCCGGAATGCTGCCATAAGCAAGGCGGCGCACGATCTGCCAATCGGCATGGCCCTGGCTGTGATGGACGCCGCCGCCGACCATCTTGGTGAGGGCCGCGAACCAGAGGTCCGTTCCGACAGCCGTTGTCGGGGCTACGCCCAGCAGCAGGATCATGATCGGAGCCATGAGCGACCCGCCGCCAACGCCGGTCAGGCCAACCATGGCACCGACCAGAAAACCCGAGAGCGGGTGCAGAAAATCCATCAGGCAGCCAGCTCCATAATGAGATCGAGCACCGGACGGGCATGTTCCTTCCGGCAGATCAGCAGGTCCGGCATGTAGACGTCCGCCTGATTATACACAAGCGGGCTGCCATCGATGCGGCTGACGTGGAGGCCGTGAGCGAGCGCGACGGCGGCGGGTGCGCAGCTGTCCCACTCATATTGGCCGCCCGAATGGAGGTAGATATCGGCTTCGCCACGAATGACGGCCATCGCCTTGGCGCCCGCGCTGCCCATTGGCACGAGGGTGGCGCCCAGCTTTTCGGCGACGCTCACCGCCTCGGCGGCGGGGCGGGTGCGCGAGACGACCATGCGCAAGGGGGTTCCGGCAGCGGGGAGCGCGCGCGGCTGGTCAGAGCGCAGCACTTCATTGAGGCCCGGCAAGGCGACCGCGCCGATGACGGGCGCGCCATCCACGGCCAGCGCGACATGAACCGCCCAATCGGTGCGCTGTTCACCATATTCGCGCGTGCCATCGACCGGATCGATGATCCAGACGCGGGATTTGTCGAGACGCTCCGGCGTATCCTTGCTCTCTTCCGAGAGCAGGCCATCATCAGGGCGCTGTTCCTTGAGCGCGTGGATCAGGAACTGGTTGGCGGTCTGATCGCCCGCCTTACCCAGCGCCTTGGCCGCAATCAGCCCGGAGTCCCGCACCGCAAGGAGGATACGTCCGGCATGCTCGGCAAGCTGTGCGGCGAGCTCCGCGTCACTCAATGCCACCCGAGCAGCCTCTCGATGATCGCGTCGGCAGCAGCCTCTGCGTCCATCTTGGTGGTGTCGATCCGCACCGACGGGCTTTCCGGCGCCCCATAGGGGCTGTCGATCCCGGTGAAGTTCTTTAGATCGCCTGCCCGCGCCTTCTTGTAGAGGGCCTTTAAGTCGCGCTTCTCGGCTTCGGCGAGCGGCGGTTCGAAAAACACCCCGAAGAACTCTCCTCACGGGGTCATAGCGCGCACC
>CAZLTO010000285.1:0-1889 GCA_964562475.1 uncultured Sphingobium sp.
TGCCGCCCTTGTCGTCACCCTTGGCAGGGATGGCGATGGTCACGCTCTCGTGCGTGATCCCGTCAAGGCAGAGCTGGACGCTCAGGTGCTTCAGCGCGCAGGCCAGCAGAGCCAAGGCAAGGGCGCGATAATCGCGAATAAGGACGCGGAAGGCAGTCACGCGGCGGCCCTTAAGCGCGCGCGAGCGCCTTGTCACTCCCTTTTTTGGCGGGATTGCGCGCGAGACGGCGGCCCGGCACCTCAACCCATTGATAGAGCAGGATTGAGGCGGCGAAGGTGAGCGCCAGATAGAGTGCGATCAGCTGCGGCGGGATGTTCGCCGCATCCTCTGCGAACGCGATCTTGAACCAGATGAACAGCATGAAGTGGGCGAGATAGGTCGCGTAGCTGATCTCGCCGAGGAAGACGAGCGGGCGGGGAACGAGCATGCCCGCGCGGTTGGCGTCGGCGATCAGAGCGATGAGGCAGGCGGCGAGCATCGGGAAGGCCCAGAGTTCGGCGGCGGGGTTGAGGGTCCATCCGAGCGTCGCGGCGAGGGCCGCGCCGACGAGGGCGAGGCGGCTCGGCATATGCGCGCCCTTCTGCCACAGCGCGCACAGCAGGCATCCGGCGGCGAACTCGGCGAGGCAGCGGAGGAGGCCGGTGTGCGGGATGTCCGCGCCGAGGTTCTCGTGCCCCATTGTGCGCAGCGCCATTGCCATCGCGCCGATCAGCACCGCTATGCCGAGCAGCAGCGCCCAGCGTGGCGCGCGGGCCAGCGGGAGAAGCGCGATCATGGGAAAGAGCAGATAGGCGGCGATCTCGGTGCTGATCGACCAGGCCGGGTGGTTCCACCTGAGCGTGTCGGTGAAGCCCCAGTTCTGGAGCATCATGATGTGGAGCGGCAGCTCGCGCCAAGGGTAATTGCCCATGTCGCGCCCGGTGGTGTGCAGCAGCGCGGCGAAGGCAATCGTGAGCGCCAGCATCACCGCATAGAGCGGGTAGATGCGCGCCATCCGCCGCCGCAGGAACGCGGGGGTCGCCGCGAGGCCGCGCGCGGCGAAGTCATCCCGCGCCGAAAGCCAGATCACGAAGCCCGAGAGGATGAAGAAGAAATCGACCGCGAGATAGCCCTTGTGGGCCAGCGCCATCACCCCGTCGGGCAGCCACGGCGTGCTCGCGCGGATGTGATAGAGCACCACGAACCAGGCGGCGATGCCACGTGCTGCGGTGAGGCCATCGAGCTGGGGGCGGGGGGCGCTCATGCCGGGCGGGTCACCCTGTCCGCAAAGATCGGCACGGCGTTCTGCTGTTTCCGCAGTCGCGCGAGATAGGTCGCAAGGCCGATCTGGAGCGCCAGCAGCATGAACACGAACGGCTGATAGGCGATGCCGACGAACGCGGCGCCCAGAAGGTAGATCAGGTGCCCCTGTTGCAGCGCTAAAGCCAGCGGCGTGATCCATGCGTCCGGCCCGGCGGTGCTGCGTTTATAGCGGGCGTAAATCCGGTGCGTCGAAAAGAGCGAGAAGACATGGATCAGCGCCCACAGCGCGAAACCGGGCCAGCCCTGCTCGCCCAGCATCTCGAAATAGGCGCTGTGATAGGCGCGGCCTTCCTCGATGATATGGTCCTTGAAGATGCGCTGATGCCCTGTCGTGCCCTCGGTGCGCAGCGTGTCATACTCAAAGCGGTTGGCGCGATAGGCGTCGAAGCCGCCACCAAGCGGATGCGTCTTCACATAATCCAATGTCCATTTCCACACTTCGAGCCGGGTCGAGGCGCTCTGGTCGCCCTGATAATTCTTGATCGTGCCCATGCGCTCGGTGAAGGCGGAGGGGAGGAACGGGATGCCCACCAGCGTCAGCGCGGCCATGCCCAGGCCGATTTGCAGGCGCTTTTTGCTGCGCCAC
>CAZLTO010000286.1:0-1862 GCA_964562475.1 uncultured Sphingobium sp.
TTTGCGAATGACTATCATAATCATTTAGGCAACTTGAGCGGCAAGAAATGGCGCGTTGCCGATGCGATATACGTTCTGGCTCCTCCCAGTTGCAAGGAGCCAGGCAAGGTTAGATTTATGCGCCTTGCCAAAGTCAAAGCAAATCTTCGCGTGCCTGCCCCCGCTGTTGAGTTGAATACTCGCACTGTCCAGGTCCCCCTGAAGCATCGCCGAGCGCGTTGTTAAGGCGATCAATCGCCCGCCCCTGCCACCCGCCGATGCCGATTAAACCCGTTGGGGCCAATGATGCGGCAGCTTCTTCCGTCGCGTCCAAAAGAGGCTCTTCGTAGTCCATATCGATTGGTCAGACGGCGACGTCACCGTGGATGGGTGGGTGCGGGCTGTACCCAGGCACTTCGAAATCCTCGATCCGATAGTCGTCGATCGATGCGGGGTGTCGGGCCAGCCGCATAGTGGGAAAGGCGTGGGGTTCGCGCGCAATTTGTTCGCGTACCTGATCGACATGGTTCAGGTAGACGTGAACGTCGCCTCCAACCCACACCAGTTCCCCAGGCTTAAGGCCCGCCTGCTGTGCGAGCATCAGCAGAAGAGTAGACGCGGCGGCAAAATTAAACGCAGCGCCTAAGAACAGGTCACATGATCTCTGGAAAAGCAGGCAATTGAGCTGACCTTGGGAGTTCACATGATACTGATAGACCATGTGGCAGGGTGGCAGTGCCATTTGGTCCAGGTCGCTGACATTCCATGCGTGGAACAGCATTCTCCGACTTGAAGGATTGCACTTCAGCGTCTCCACTAAAGTGGCAATTTGATCGTGTTCTCTGCCTTGTGCATCAACCCAGCGCCGCCATTGCTTGCCGTAAACAGGCCCCAGCTCGCCCCACTGCTTCGCAAATTCCTTATCAGTGAGGATGCGATCCTCAAAGGCGTCCTGAGAGATGTGGTCGCCGGTCTCCTGTCGATAGCGCGCAAGCGGCCAGTCGGTCCAGATACGGACGTTCTGTTCGAGAAGCTCTCGGATATTGGTGCCGCCGGTGAGGAACCACAGCATCTCCTTGATGGCGGTTTTCCAGTAGACTCGCTTGGTAGTGATGATGGGCACTTCACCACTGCTGAGGTCGAACCTCAGCAGCTCGCCGAAAAGCGATTTCGTGCCAACGCCCGTGCGGTCGAGGCGCTCGTCGCCCTTCTCGAGAACACGTTCGAGGAGTTCGAGAAATTGATATTCAGGATGACCCACCTGCGCCCCGTCCCCAAATCTCATTGAACCAGCCCGGCTCAGCCCCCTGTCGAAGGTCGGACATTAACGACTACCCACGCCCGCAACAAGGCACTCCCACATGATAGTGCTATCTAATAGAAAAACCGGAAAAATACAGGCACTTTCAACGGCGCGAACCCGGATTGGTACGAATCGATGTGACCAGCTCCGCGATCTGGTTGTGCCCCTGCCCCCTCTTGCGGAACAGCCCATCCCCAGCAGATTCGTAGATCGGCCAGTTCACCCATTGCGCGCCATAGACGGGGCCAAGGCGTCATCGGCCAGCGAGAAACGCATCGACGCCTACCCTCACCCGATCGCCCCGTTCGCTCCCATGCAGCCAGATATGCCGCATCAGGTCCAGATATTGCTGCTCATAGTGCGGAGCATTGAAATATTGCGAGTCTGGAAATAGCGTGTCGGACTTGGTCCAGCGCTGGCTTTCCGCCAATACGGATCAATCCTGCCACTTTGCGAACCGTTTCGGATCGATCTTGCATGGCAGCAGCTCCGCTCATCGCGCCATCCTGTCCGCCATGGTCGTTTCTCCGCCAACACTCGACATATTGTTGCTGGACACGCACTGGCGCCCGATCGGCAG
>CAZLTO010000287.1:0-1843 GCA_964562475.1 uncultured Sphingobium sp.
GCGCGCCCTTCGCGAAGCCCCAGTTCGCCGTGCCCTCGCGCACCAGCAGCGGCACCGTGCCGATCTTGGCCTCGATCCCGTTCGCGGAGCCGCCCACGCCCTGGCCAAGCGCGCGCCCCTCCATTCGTGTCGCGCCAAGCAGCACCGGCGCGTCCTGCAGGCCGAATCGCAGGTCAACATTGCTCAGATCAAAGCCGCCCGCCAACCGATACTGCGCGGAGCTGGCGGCAAGACGCATCGGCGACTCGCCCATGCGCCCGGCAAGCCGGATGTTCGCCATACGAACCCCGCCGCCCATCCGCCCGTTGCGCACTGTCATCATCCCGCCATCGAGCGGACAGGCATCGAGGCGGGTAGTGCCGAGACTGACCGCACCGGTCTTCAATGCAGCAAAGCGGAGCGGAGCGCAGCTGGTATTGACCGTCAGACCGCGGCCAGAGAATTGCGCGGTCAGCGGCATTTCCAGCCCCTTGAGCGCGCCATCCGGCATCGGCCCGTCGAGCCGGGCACGCGTATCGATCCGCGTCACACCGCTGGCTCCAGCGCTGAAGCGGACCGGCTCCAGCACCAGCCGCGCAGCACCCGCAACATAGGGCTTCATGAGCATCTGCCCCGACACGCCGCCGCTCGCCGCAGAGCTGAGTTTCAGCGCCATTTCAGGCAGGCCGCCACCCCCGGAGCTTATGCCCCCATTCAGCGCCCAGCGCCCATCGGGCAGCGCAATCTCGATCCGCCCGCCGTCGGCCAGCGCGACACGACTGCCGCGAACACCGGAAAGTTCCAGCGCAGTGACGGACAGCTTCATATGCGCCTCGTCCTTGCCAAGTGCGAACCGGCTATGGAGCCTGCCGTCCTGCCGCAGCGCCGCCAGTCCCCCGGCGAGCTTTTCCAGCAAAGGGCCAACCGGGGTTCCGGTAGAGGATATCGCGGCAGACCGCACGGCGGCAGGATCAAGCGCCGCGATCTGCACCTTGACCCCATCGAGCGAGCCATCGGCCTCCAGCCGCTTGGCATCGCCCGAAAAGCGCAGTTCGATTGTTGGCGCGGACGCCAGCACACCGGGAGCGCGGATCGCCTGCGCACCGCCGCCGATCGTCCCCTGCCAGCTATCGAGCGCGGGAGAGAGCGTCACATCAGGCTTCAGCGCCACGCCTGCCAGCGTCACCAGTGCATTGCTGGCGCCGCCACAACCCAGCGCAGGCGCGCGCACCGGCCCCGAGAGCCTTGGCGCGCTGTCTTTCATCGCGACATCGAGATAGGCAGTGACCCGTGGCGTCACACAGCCGCCTGCCGCGATATTGCGCATGTGCGCCGCGAGCTTGCCCGCAAAGCCCGATTGCAGATTGCCCGTGCCGTTGATCGACAGCCCCAGCGCCCCAAGCGGTGTCGTGATATGCGCGCGCGTATCGTCCAGCGTCAGATCGATATCCGGCATGTTGAACGGCGCGGTCGAAGTGCGATCGCGAAACTTGTCCAGTTCGCCAAGATGCAGGCCCGTCTCGTCAACCCGGCCATAAATACGGACCCCCCTGGCCCGCACATTCGCCACATATGGCAGCCCAAGCCCATAACCGATGTCCACCTCCACCGAGCGCGCGGTGAGGTCCGGCCGCGCCGGATCGCCCAGCACCAGATTCTCGATCCGCTGGGTTCTGAATGCGACTTGCGTCAGATCATAGCTGGCCTGCACCCCTTTCGCGGCCAATGTTTTCTGGACATAGCGCTGGGCAATCTGCCCACGCTGCAACCAGACGAGAGCAAACATTCCGAACACCACCAGGACGAGCGCCGCAATGATCCGGCTATTCATGGAGGGCAGAACGCGCATATGGCAGTAAATATC
>CAZLTO010000288.1:0-1829 GCA_964562475.1 uncultured Sphingobium sp.
TCGGCTCGCGGAAGATCACGCCGCCGAGGATGTTGCGGATCGTGCCGTTCGGCGACTTCCACATTTCCTTCAGCTTGAATTCCTTCACGCGGGCTTCGTCCGGCGTGATGGTGGCGCATTTGACGCCGACGCCGTGCTTCTTGATGGCGTTCGCCGCGTCGATGGTGACCTGATCGTTGGTCTCATCGCGGTATTCCATGCCGAGGTCAAAGTAGAGGAGTTCGACGTCAAGGTAGGGGTGGATCAGCTTGTCCTTGATGTATTGCCAGATGATCCGGGTCATCTCGTCGCCGTCGAGTTCGACGACCGGGTTGGCTACCTTGATTTTTGCCATTTGGGACAGGGCCTTACCTTGGGATGGACATGCTGGCGGGAACCGGACTTGTCCGGTCATGGCCGCTATAGCATCGGCAGGGGCGGGCTGGAAGAAGGCTTGCTGCAGTCCTTTTGGGCGCAGGGCCTATCCGGAGAGGCCGAACCGGCGCGCCAGCTTCGTCCTGGCCTTGCCTTCAGGCATGGCGCGAATCACTTTGATCGCGGCGCCAGGATTGCGCGCGTGCAGCACCTCGGCGATGTGGCGGTAGAGGCGTGCCGCACGCCAGTTCCAATCCGGATGGCAGTGCTTCAGAATCGCGCGCCAGACCGGCTCGGCATGCTGAGGGCCACCGATATAGCAGCCGCCCCACAGGTATTGCAGGGCGAACGCCCGCGAGGCGAGCGGCTCGATCTGCGGCGCGAGCGCGATAGCCCGGTCGCGTTCCCGTTCGGCGAAGCTGATACGGCGGCGCTGGAATGCCACCTGCAGAGGCCACGATAGCACCGCCACCATGCCGTATTCGTCGTGGCAGGCGTCCGCCGCCTTTGCTGCCTCGTTCAGGATGTCGAGCAGGCGTGCCTCGGGCGCATGCTCGCCGACCATCGCCAGCGCCTGGGCGCGATACCAGCCGTCAGGAATTTTGCGTGCGAGATCGAGCGCCCGGGACCAGTCCTTCGGCGCGACCTGCTGCACCTCGCGGCGGCCGTGCACGGAAGCCATCGAAGGGCGCGGCGAATGCCTGATCGGGGATGGTGAGGTCATGGACGGTTAGTCGCGACCGCCATCGCGCCGGTTCGGCCTTTGGCTGCGAACGCATTATTTGCTTGAGAAATTCGCTCGAAAGCGCAATCGGATAGGCCGAAATGGAAGACTTGCGCATGGCGGATGAGGAAACCGATGGGCGCGTGACCGCACCCGTCGTGGTGCTGGTCGAGCCGCAGCTCGGCGAGAATATCGGCATGGCGGCACGCGCGATGGGCAACTTCGGCCTGTCGGAACTGCGCATCGTCCATCCGCGCGACGGCTGGCCGAGCGTGCCTGCGACGCGCGCGTCCGCCGGCGCCGATGGCATCATCGATGGCGCAAAACTGTTCGATACCGTCGCTGCGGCCATCGCCGATTGCTCGCTGGTGTTCGCCACGACAGCGCGGGCGCACGATCAGGCGAAACCCGTGTTGGCGCCCGAAGCGGCTGCCCACGAGATGGCGGGTGAAATTGCCGGCAGGGGCAAGGTCGCGATCATGTTCGGCCGCGAGCGGTGGGGCCTGACCAACGAGGAGGTCGCGCTGGCGGACCGTATCGTCACCTTTCCGGTCGATCCGCAGTTTGACTCGCTCAATCTTGCGCAAGCGGTGCTGCTGATGGGCTACGAGTGGTTCAAGCTGGCGACAGGTTGCGTGTTGCCGTTTGCGACCACCGAACGCTCCTTTGGCGTGGCAAAACAACAGATTCAGCCGTTAACGCACACCGTGATCAGAGCAGCAGAACGGGCTGAAATGCGTCCCCCCCGACA
>CAZLTO010000289.1:0-1798 GCA_964562475.1 uncultured Sphingobium sp.
CACGCTCAGCACTTCGCCGGCGTTCCAGTGGCCGGTTTTGTCACCGCCCTGCACATCCTTGTCCGGCTCAAGAAAAATGCATGTACGCTTCGAGATCAAACGTTTGCACGTGCAATGCTCAGCGAGCTGGACGTCTCAGATCCTCTCAAGCAATACGGCGATACCTTGGCCAACACCGATACACATGAATGCCAATGCATGGCGTCCGCCGACCCGGTGCATCTCCTCAACCGCCGATAGCGCGATCCGCGCGCCGGACATTCCGAGTGGATGGCCGAGTGCGATAGCGCCGCCATTAGGATTAACACGCGGATCGAACGGATCGACGGCCAAATCGCGTAAAGTTGCGATCGCCTGGCTGGCAAAGGCCTCATTAAGTTCGATCACGTCAATCTGGTCGATGGTCAGCCCATTCCGGGTTAGTATCTTACGCGCCGCCTCAATCGGGCCGACACCCATGATCCGCGGTGCAACACCGGCAGCCGCCATACCGAGCACGCGGGCGCGTGGTGTCAGTCCTTGTCTCGCAGCCGCCGCTTCTGACGCGACAATCATCGCTGCCGCACCGTCATTGAGTCCAGACGCATTGCCCGCTGTCACTGTGCCGTCTGGCGTCACCACCGGCCTGAGTTTCGCCAGTGCGTCGAGACTTGTGCTACGGAGATGCTCGTCTGCAGCAAACAAGATCGGGCAACCCCCGCCCTGCGAAACGGAGACCGGAACGATCTCGGCGGCGAAACGGCCGCTTGCTTGTGCCCGCGCGGCCTTCTCCTGGCTGGCCAGCGCGAAGCGGTCCTGCTCCTCTCGACTGACCTGCCATTGCGCGGCGACATTCTCGCCGGTCTGAGGCATGGTGTCGATGCCATAGACCGCCTTCATCGCAGGGTTGATGAAACGCCAGCCGAGCGTGGTATCCTCGATCTTCTGGTCGCGACCGAAGGCGCTGCCGGCCTTGCCCATCACATAGGGCGCACGGGTCATGCTCTCGGCTCCGCCAGCGATCAGGAAATCGGCGTCGCCGCTGCGGATCGCCTGCGCCGCCACGCCCAGCGCGTTGAGGCCAGAAGAGCACAGGCGATTGACGGTGACGCCCGGCACGCCTTCCGGCATCCCGGCTAGCAGCACCGCCATACGCGCGACGTTGCGATTATCCTCACCCGCCTGATTGGCGCAGCCCAGGATCACATCGTCCAGCGCAGACCAATCCGCCTTCTCGTTGCGCGCCATCAGTGCCTTGATCGGCAGCGCGGCAAGATCATCGGCACGCACGGACGCGAGCGATCCGTTGAGTTTGCCGATCGGGGTGCGGACGGCGTCGCAGATGAAGGCTTCGGCCATGGGATCAGCTTTCGAGGAAGGTGGTGATGATGCCCGCCAGCGCCTCTGGGGCTTCGAGCGGGGCGAGATGCGCGGCTTCCATAGCCACATGCGCCGCGCCGGGAATGCGGGCGAGCAGATGGTCGCCATGCCCCTCGAACGGGGTCGACGTGTCATGGGTGCCGGTAACGACCAGCGTCGGGCAGGCGATGCCCGCGATCCGGTTGGCCATGTCCATGTCGCGGATCGCCGCGCCGCAGCCGGCATAGCCTTCCGCATCCATCGCCAGCAATTGGCGTCGCACCGCTTCATAGATGGCCGGTTCGGCAGCTTTGGAGAGGAAGCGTCCCATGGCGAGGTCGGCAATGGCCGCGATCCCTTCTCCCCGCACTTTGGCGATGCGATCATTCCAGGAGGCGCTGTCCATCGTCGCGGAAGTGCAGATGGGCAGGAGTTTCTCGATGCGACCGGGCGTACGCAG
>CAZLTO010000290.1:0-1790 GCA_964562475.1 uncultured Sphingobium sp.
GCGGCCGCTGGATCTTTCTGGCGAGGGCGAGCAGGATGAGGAAAAGGAGTGAGAGCCGGCTTCGGTCAGCTCTTTCGGTTATATTTAACAGCTTATGAGCGTTTTTAACCGGGACAGCGGCGATGAAGTGTCGCGTGGAGCGCGCGCACTGGTTGTTCGTGCCGATGTGCCCGGTTCCGCTATGCGCGACGCATCGGCGCGCCTAGAGGAGGCAGCCGGGCTTGCGCAAGCTATCGGCATTGAGGTGGTCTGGTGCGAGAGTTTTCGGGTGCGACAGATCAAGCCTGCCACACTGTTCGGCGCGGGGCAGGTGGAACAGATCGCCGCTCAAGTGGAGCTTTGCGAGGCGGAACTGGTCATAGTCGACAATGCGCTCAGCCCTGTTCAGCAAAGCAACCTTGAAAAGGCCTGCGGCGCCAAGGTTATTGACCGGACGGGCCTGATCCTGGAAATCTTCGGCGAACGCGCTGCCACCAATGAAGGGCGCCTGCAGGTAGAGCTGGCCCATCTCGATTATCAGGCAGGGAGGCTGGTGCGCAGCTGGACCCATCTGGAACGCCAGCGCGGCGGTTTCGGCTTTCTGGGGGGACCGGGCGAGACGCAGATCGAGGCGGACCGGCGGATGATCCGCGACCGGATGGCGAAAATCCGTCGCGAGCTGGAGCAGGTGACCCGAACACGCGGGCTGCATCGTGCCCGACGCCAGCGTGCGCCCTGGCCTGTAATCGCGTTGGTCGGTTATACCAATGCCGGGAAGTGTACGCTGTTTCACCGCCCCACGGGCGCGGATGGATGGGGGGAAGATATGCGGTTCGCGACGCTGGACCCAACCATGCGCCAGATCAGCTTGCCGGGCCTCGATAAAGCAATCCTCTCCGATACCGTGGGTTTCGTCTCGGATCTGCCGACCCAGCTCATCGCCGCGTTTCGCGCAACGCTTGAAGAAGTGGTGCATGCCGACCTTATCATCCATGTGCGCGATATTGCTCATGCCGATACGGAGGCGCAGCGTGCCGATGTAATGCTGGTGCTTTCGGAGCTTGGTCTGAATATCGCTGGCGATGGTGCGAGAAGCGACGATACCGGCTTCGCGCCGGCCTATATTGAAGCATGGAACAAGATCGACCTGCTGCACGGCGAAGCGCGGCAGGATATATTGCAGGCGTCTCAACGTCGGTCGGATGTTGTGGTTCTATCGGCTCAGACAGGCGAGGGTGTGGATGATCTCCGTCGTCGCATTGCAGACCGAATGACGCAGGGCAGCCAGATCCACAGGCTCAATGTCAGCACCAGCGACGGTGCATCATTGGCATGGCTGCATGAACATGGCGAGGTTCTTGAAACCGAAGCGACCGAGGCCGATCAGATGCTTGCGATTACAGTCCGGCTATCTGATCCTGCGCATGCGCGCTTCATGGCAAGGGGTGAATGAGCGGGCAATTATTGCTGCGTCTTGGCCTGCTGCCAGAGGAGTTCCATTTTTTCCAAGGATAAAGCTTTCAGTTCTGTTTGCTGTTGGACACAATTAAGTTCCATTATGCGAAACCGGCGCTCGAATTTATCATTGGCCCTGCGCAAAGCCTGTTCCGCGTCGACTTTCATATGGCGGGCGAGATTGACCACAGTGAACAGCAGATCGCCAATCTCTTCGGTTTGTTGGGCAGATGTGGTCGCAGCTTTTACTTCGTCCAGTTCTTCCTCGATCTTGGCGTAAACGCTGTCGTTATCCGGCCAGTCGAACCCGGTACGCGCGGCGCGCTTCTGAAGCTTTTCCGCGCGTAACAGCGCGG
>CAZLTO010000291.1:0-1788 GCA_964562475.1 uncultured Sphingobium sp.
CGAATCCTGTCTCCCCGACCATATTTCTTATAATTAACAACTACATAAACAGGCAAATAGCCGCCGGAGGCCGATGACGCCCGCCGTATCCTGGAGAACAGGAAGCGTTGAGGCTCTTGAGTGCCAACGAATATCAACGCATCATAAGCCGATGCAGACTATGCCCTATCAATCGATCCGTGCGCTAATAAAGGATAATCCGGCCAAGGCCGTGCGGGAGTGCAAGTCGCTCCTGAAACGCCAAAGCCACGACGCGGAGGCGTATCGGCTGCTGGGCCGCGCGCTGCGGGCGCTGGGGCGGGATGCGGATGCGCAGGAAGCGGAGCTGGGCGCGATAGACGCCTCCATATTTGATCCCGATCTGCGCGAGGCCGCGCTCGCTATCGTCGACAACCGGCTGGAAAGTGCCGAGCCGCTACTGCGCGCCCGCCTGCGCGCCAATCCGTTCGACGTCGCCGCGATCCGTATGCTGGCCGAAGTCGCCGGTCGGCTGGGGCGCAATGCGGATGCGGAAAAGCTGCTGCGGCGCGCGGTCGAGTTGGCGCCGGGTTTCGTTGCCGCGCGCACCAATCTCGCCACATCGCTCCACCGCCAGAACAAGACGGCGGAGGCGCTGGCCGAGCTGGATCGCCTCAATGAGGACGATCCGCAAAGCCCGGTTCACGCCAATCTGCGCGCGGCGGTGCTCGGACGGATCGGCGAATTCGGTGAAGCGATTGCTCTCTATGAAGAGGTGCTCGCCAAGGCGCCGCACCAGCCGAAAATATGGATGAGCTTCGGCCATGCCCTGAAGACGGTCGGGCGACAGGACGACAGCGTCGCCGCCTACCGCCGTGCGACCGAATTGCGCCCGACTTTCGGCGATGGCTGGTGGAGCATCGCCAACCTCAAGTCCGTGAAGCTGGGCGAGGCGGACATCGCAACGATGGAAAAGGCGCTTGATGATCCTGCGGCAAGCATTGAGGATCGGTTCCACCTCCACTTCGCGCTTGGCAAGGCGCTGGATGACAACAAGCGACCGATTGAGGCATTCGCGCATTACGCCAAGGGCAACGCGCTGCGCCGCACCCTGCTCCCCTATGATGCGCAGGAAACGACCAAATCGGTTGATGCGATGATATCGGTGCTTCAACCGGAGTTGCTGCAAGCGCGGGCAGGGCAGGGCTGCGATGCGCCCGATCCGATCTTCATCGTCGGTCTGCCCCGCGCCGGTTCCACGCTGGTCGAGCAGATCCTCTCCAGCCATTCGCAGGTCGAAGGCACGATGGAGCTGCCCGACATCCCGATGCTGGTGAGCGAGGTGAGCAAGGGCGCGGGCTATCCGGCGGCGCTCGCCAAGCTGAACGCGGCCCGCTTGCGCGAGCTGGGCGAGACCTATCTTGCCCGCACTAGGCTCCAGCGACGCGAGGGCAAGCCCTTCTTCATCGACAAGCTGCCGAACAACTGGCAGCATATCGGCCTCATTCACATGATCCTCCCCAACGCGAAGATCATCGACGCGCGCCGTCATCCGCTCGATTGCGGCTATTCCAATTTCCGCCAGCATTATGCGCGTGGGCAGGCGTTCAGCTATGACCTCGCCGACATCGGCCATTTCTATGTCGATTATATGCGGCATATGGCGCATATCGACCAGGTGCTGCCGGGGCGGGTGCATCGGGTGATCCACGAGCATCTGCTCGATGACCCTGAAGGCGAGACGCGGCGGCTCATCGATGCGCTTGGGCTGCCGTTCGAGGAGGGCTGCCTGCGCTTTCATGAAAACCGCCGCGCGGTGCGGACGGCGAG
>CAZLTO010000292.1:0-1781 GCA_964562475.1 uncultured Sphingobium sp.
GGGGCAATCTGCCCAGCCGGAAACCAGAGGGGGGCACACATTCCGAGCACCACCGGGACGAGCGCCGAAATGTACCGGCTATTCATGGAGGCCAGAACGCGCGCATGGCAGTAAATATCCTTGCGGAGGGATTTGGAAACGCCTAGCCCTGTGCGCATGAACGGAGACTTACCCGAACAGGACGATAAGGGCGAACGGTTTGAAGATGCCGCGTTTCCGCCGCCGAGGCCGTCTGGCCTGTTCGTGGACTTGCCCCATCAAACTTCATCCGCGCAACAGGAGAAGCTGGAGCCGCATCATGGAACCGGCCACCGCGCCCGCCTGCGCCAGCGGCTGGCGGAGGGCGGCCCGGAGGCGCTGCTCGATCATGAACTGGTCGAATATCTGCTCGCGCTCGCCATTCCCAGGCGCGACACCAAACCGCTCGCGAAAGCACTTCTCCAGCATTTTGGCGGGATCAACGGCGTGCTGACGGCGGATTGGGAAGCTCTGGCGCGCTATCCCGGCATGGGAGAAACCAGCACCGCCGCGATCAAGATCGCGCAGGCGGCGGCGTTGCGACTGTTGCGCGCGCCGGTGGCCGAGCAGCCGATATTATCGAGCTGGCAGGCGCTGCTCGATTATCTGCGCGCCGACATGGCGCACCTGAAGATCGAGCGGGTGCGGGTGCTACATCTCAATGCGCGCAACATGCTGATCCGTGACGAGCATATGGGCGACGGCTCGGTCGATCAGGCGGCGATCTATACCCGCGAGGTAATCCGCCGGGCCATCGACCTCGGTTCGTCCTCGCTCATTCTTGTCCACAACCACCCCAGCGGATCACCACAACCCAGCAAGCAGGACATCCAGATAACGCGCAACATCATCGAGGCGGGAAAGAGACTCGGCATTTCGGTGCACGATCATCTGATCATCGGCACCGAAGGCTACAGCAGCCTGCGCGCGATGGGTCTGTTCTGACGCGAACGGGGCGCGCGGCGATATTCCACCACGCGCCCCGCCCTGCGACCCTCCGGGGGTTATCCGTCTATGCGCTTATAAACTTGCCCAGCTCTGCCTTGGTGACAGTAGCACTCTTGTCGCTATCGGCGCTGGTGAAGGCCGCGGATGCCCATGCGTCCAGATCGGTCTGCGCCATCGTCTTGCCGCTCGCCTTCAGCTCCGCATCCTTGAGGGTCAGCACCCATTTGGCAAATTCGTTCTTGTCGAGCTGGCCGGATTTGTCCGCATCATAGGTCGGGAAATCCTTGTCAACGACTGCTGCGACCTGCGCCGCGTTCGCAGTGGCGGGCGTGGCCGCCGCCTCGGCAGGGGCCGGTGCAGGGTCGGCTGGCGCGGCGGCCTGCTGCGCCATAGCCGGGATTGCGGGGATCGAAACGGCCAGTGCCATCCCGAATAAAGTCACACGGTTCATGCTCTCACTTCCTCGTCAGTTAAACAGTTCGTTTACCCCGCCGCCACAGACAATGAGACAGCCGAGCATGGCCCGCAAGCACTGGATTCCGGGCTTGAACAGCTGGTCTGCGGCAGGGGACGTTCCACCCCGTTATCGTTCTGTATTCGGGGCGCGCCGTGCAACGTCTCCTCAACGCGATGCCTGTTGCCCGCATGCCGAGGCCATTGCGGCGCCCATCTCATGCTGCTACCCGGCGCGCGTTCCTGATCCTCAGCCTAGAGAGAGTCGCCTCATGGTCCCGCGCTATGCCGCCCGCAAACGTACGCACTCTGGGAAGCGGAAAACACCTTCCGCATCTGGGTCGACACCGAGGCGCGCGCGC
>CAZLTO010000293.1:0-1774 GCA_964562475.1 uncultured Sphingobium sp.
CGGGGAGAATGTCTTTGAAGACGCCTCGGCAGCGGGTGGGCTGTCATCGATTGGCCTCGCGTTCATCGGCGGTGTCATCCATTCCGCCGAAGCGCTGGCGGCGATCTGCAATCCCACGGTCAACAGCTACAAGCGCATCAACGCGCCGCGCACCCTCTCCGGCGCTACATGGTCGCCCAATTCGGTGACGTGGACCGGCAACAACCGAACCCACATGATCCGCGTGCCGGAGGGAGATCGCTTCGAGCTGCGCCTCGCCGATGGTGCGACCAACCCCTATCTGATGCCCGCCGCCGTGCTCGCCGCCGGGCTGGATGGGATCGGAAGCGGGCGCGATCCGGGCAAGCGGCTGGACATCAACATGTATACCGAGGGCCATCTGGCGGGAGCGGTCAAGAAGCTGCCCTTGAACCTGCTCGACGCGCTGCGCGCGCTGGAAGCGTCGGATGTGTTGAAAACTGCGCTGGGTGAAACCGTCCCCGCCTATCTCAAGCTCAAGCATGGCGAGTGGAACGAATATGCCGCGCACCTGAGCGACTGGGAGCGGGCGCACACGCTGGACTGCTGAAAAAATACTATCCCTGCCGGGGCTGACGCAGCGCGGCCGCACATTCCCCAAGCCATGAGGACACAGCCTCGATCCGCGCCAGCCGCGCCAGCTCGGCATGGGTGACGAGCCAGAATGTGCGCTGGATTTCCACCCCGTCCGGCAACACCCGGCACAGCAGGGGATTGGTCTCGCCCATGAAATCCGGCAACACGCCAATGCCCGCCCCCTGCGCGATCATCTGGTGCTGCACATTGATGCTGCTGGATCGCAGCGTCGCCTCAAGGCCCGGTTCCACCTCGTCCAGATAATTCAATTCGGGCGAGAACAGGAACTCGGGCACATAGCCGACCAGCGGATGCTCGCTGAGGGCGGCCGTGCTGGCCGGTGCGCCCCGGCTGGCGAGATAGCTGTGCGCGGCATAGAGGTGCAGCCGGTAGTCGCCCAGCTTGCGCACGGTCGCTCGCCCGCGCTTGGGCCTTGCCAGCATCACCGCCATGTCCGCCTCGCGTTTGGAGGGATTAAGAAAGCCGTACGCGGTGATGATGTCCAGCCTGATGCCGGGGTGTCGTGCCGCGAACATATGCAGGCGCGGGGCCAGAACGCATGTAGCGAAGCCCTCGGAAACGGACAGTCGCACCTGCCCGGAAAGACTCTGCCGCTCCCCGGTCACTTCCTCCGCTGCGGCAAGCGCCGCGTCCTCGATCCGCTCGGCATAGCGCAACAATTTTTGCCCGGCCTCCGTCAAGCGGCGTTCCGGCCCGTTGCCCTCGAACAGCTGGACCTGAAGGTCGTCGCTCAGTCGGCTGATGCGGCGGGCGATGGTGGTGGCGTCGAGGGCGAGCTGGCGCGATGCTTCGGCCAGAGTGTGCGAACGGGAAACCGTAATGAAGATGCGGAGATCGTTCCAGTCGTACATGGGGGACTGTTCCATCCGGCTATGCTGCAAAAATGCAGGTCATATATGCATATATATCCTATTGCATGCAAAATCGCAAAGGATCAAAGGCGCAAATGTCCATAGAATGAGTAGCGGGAGAGTTCCATGCGAACGATCTCCCATTTCCTCGTCGAAGAGGGCGCCAGCCCCTTCTCTCGATCCAGCGATGGCTTCGATCCCAACAAAGGAACTGTGCAGGCTCAGGTGACGTTGGGAGAGTGGGAAGTGCTACACCGCGCCGTAGCGTGCCGTTTTGCCGCGACACCTCCATGGCCCGTCACAAAACC
>CAZLTO010000294.1:0-1753 GCA_964562475.1 uncultured Sphingobium sp.
TGACATTGTCTGCCGCTGTCTTGTCCTGCACCAGGGCTTCGATCATCCTGTTGAGCTTGAGGAGTTGGTCGCTCAACAGATCGAAATGACTGACCTCGGCCTCGTTGCCGATATCGTGCAGCTGCGTGTCGCCCGGGCCATGCTCCGCAAGCACCATTATAGCGACCGCGACGTCGATCGGTTCCGGCTCGCAGAGTATGATGGTCGACCGGCTGTGCACGAGCGCATGGACACGGTCCAGACCGGCGAGATCGGTTATTACCAGCAGCGAGATGCTCCCTGCATCGGCCATCGAATCAAGGCGAGCCAACAAGGTGTCAAGCCCGGTGTCCTGCCCGGAACAGGAGAGAATCACCGCATCCAGCGCAATCAGGCGGGAAATATGCTCTGCGGCTGCGTGGATCGGCAAGACGTCGATTATGCGGTGGCCCGCCGCCCGCGCCATGGCCGGAAGCTGCGCGGCATAACCGGCTGGCGCTGTGTCGCCGGTGCAGATCAGCACCGAGGTCTGCGCCGCATGCGCGAAATGATCGGACCAGTCGATGCCGGTGGGATGAGCCATGACCGGCGCCGGGGCGGGCAGGCTGTGCGCGGTGACCTGTCGCGATTGCCCTGCGGGCCACTCTGCCGTGGTCGCACCCATAATATCCATTTTCAGTCCCCCTGAAGCAGTGATGTGGCGCGACCGTGATTCTTTGCGCCATTATGGCGGAATTGCTTTCGATTGCGCGTTCTGGTCGGTTCAAAACGGAGAGAAGGGGTGGCAATGCAATATCTGCCCGATCTCCTGCCGCCCTCATGGAGCTGTGCAAAAACAGCCGAATTCCCGTCAAGGGCGACCCGCCGTGAGCTGGCAATATATATCCGTTTCGGAGATATTTCTGCAGCCAGAGCAAGAGAAAATCGGTTCATAACGCACCCATTACGCCGTATCTCTGTTCATATTATGTTCCTGTTCCCGTTTTGTCCATAATGAATTTATAGGTCGGCGCGGCATCGCCGAAGGGGGCGGCAGAGGCTTTACAGCCGCTTGTCCTCGCGGGGTTTGGACCCTAAGGCGGCAGCGATGCCTGACGCTTCGCTCCGTCCCACCAGCCTTTCAGCCGCGCTCGATCGGTTCGACGCGTTGCTGCGCGCCAGCGGCAGCGCGACCCGCACGCTGCAAGAATGGACGGAAGAGCATCTTGGGACAACAATAGGAAAATTGACCGCCCATGTCCGCGCGCTCGCCGCGCCGTGTGTCGATGCGGCAATCATGGAGCGCCTCGGCGTCAAGAATTGGAGCGGGATCCGCTATCGCCGGGTGTGGCTGGCGAGTGGGGGCAGGGTGCTCTCGGTGGCCCAGAACTGGTATGTGCCGGTGCGGCTGGATAGTCCGATGGCTGCGCGGCTCGATGATGGCGCAACCCCCTTCGGCGCGGTGATCGCGCCGCTGGCTCCCACGCGCGAGACGCTAAACGCCGAGCGGTTGTGGGATGGAACCGGGCAGGGGACACGCTTGCCTGCCGCTTTGCTGCGTCATCATGCGCTGGTGCGGGCGGGCGATGGGACGCCGCTGTGCGAGGTCAACGAAATCTATACCCGCAATATTCTACTGTAAAAATTACACCCGCTTCACCGCCCGAGCACAGACGATCAGCTCGTAATTGGGGTCGTTATAGTCGATCTGGTCAGGCCTGATCTCGCGCGCGCCGAGGCCATGGAGGTTGGCGACGCAGGAGAGTACATTGCCGTAGGTCTGCACCTTCACGTT
>CAZLTO010000295.1:0-1747 GCA_964562475.1 uncultured Sphingobium sp.
CGATCAGTTCGTCCGTCAGCACCAGCTTGGCGCTCTGGATGTTGTTGAAATCTATTGCGACGCGGCCCAGCTTCGGATCGTCGAGCTGTACCACTTCGCCTTCCAGCCCGGCGAGAATGGACTTGAACTGCCTCCTCTCCGCGACCGAATCGATCACAGTCACACGCGCCTCATGACCTGCCCAGTCGGCAAAGTCCTTGAGCCGGGTCAAGGGCCGGTCGATGCCCGGAGAGCTGACCTCAAGCCGATAGGCGGTCTCGATCGGATCCCGCCCCTGCTCTTCCAGTTCATCCAGCCTTTCCGAGAGGCGGCGCGAGATGGTCGCGCAATCGTCAATAGTAAGCTGGCGCGTATCCCCGCGCTCTGCCATGATCTGGAGCGTCTGATCGTCCCCGCCGAACAGCTTCACACGCACAAGATCAAAGCCCAGGGCTTTCACCTCCGGCTCAATCAACTGCGTCAGGGCGGCCATATCGACCAGATGTGAACCTTTCCGAACCTAAACAGACATGCCTTCGTGCCGCCGGACCCTCTCGGTTCCGACCCCAACATGGCAACAATGTCAGGAGAATGATGCGCCCCTAGCGGATAGCCGCAACGATGACAACAATATTATGCATCCGCGTCAGGTGCGTTTGGCGGTGCCCAACGGCTCGGACGTTACCGGATAACCCATCCCTTCCGGGATGCAGAGATGGTCGGCGCCGTCGCGGGTTTCGACCCACGGCGTTATGGTGTCGACCGGATAGCGCCGCACATGGTCCAACAACGCCTCAACCGTTTCGTATTGCGCCAGCCGCTCAAGATTGCGGCGCGTCGGGAAGATGATCTTTACCCGCTCGGCATCCGCTTCTTCCAGCACTTCGCGCGCGCTGTGCCATGCGATCCGGACCGATTCGCTGCCATCCGGCGACACCGCATAGGTCGCCTCCTCTTCTTCCAAAACCGTGAGGAAAAAGCGGGTATCGAACCGCTTGTGACCCATGCTCGCCGACGGGCACCAGCGCGCAAAAGCGACAAGCCGATCGAAGTCGAAGGTTATCTCGCTCGCTCGCGCAACGTTCCCCAGTCCGCTGCCGGATTTGAGCGCATGTCGGAACGCAACGGCAGTTTCGTCATCGAAACTCTTGCAATTCGCGGTCAGCAGCAAACCGCATTCCTCGATGGTTTCCCGGACGGCGGCAATCCGCGCGGCCAGTTCGTCCACATCGCTGGCAAAGCCCGCCAACAGCTCATGCGCGAGGGCAAGGTCCGTCTTGTCGACAGCGCCACCGGGAAACACCAGCGCCCCTCCCGCAAATCTCATATCCGCCGCGCGTTCCTGCATCAGGAAATGCGGTAAGCCGGAGGATGATCGCCGTGCGATAACGACTGTAGCGGCAGGGCGCGCCGCCTCGGTCAGAGTCTCAGTCCTCCGGCGCGATGGTAACGCGCAGACCCTCGAGGGCCGCCGTCACCGGAATTTGGCAAGACAGGCGGCTGGCGTCCGTCTTGTGATCAGAGCTGTCGAGCAGATCTTCCTCGTCCTCGCTGCGGGGCGGCAGCTCTCCCGCGAAATCAGGATCGACATACACATGGCAGGTCGCGCACGAGCAGCACCCGCCGCACAGCGCCAGCAGCTCGTCAAAGCCATTGTCGCGGATTACTTCCATCAAGCTCATGCCTTCATCGGCCTCGACTTCGCTGGCCTCACCCGTGCGATTTACAACCACAAGCTTTACCATTCATCCCGCCCCCGAAAACCCGG
>CAZLTO010000296.1:0-1736 GCA_964562475.1 uncultured Sphingobium sp.
CGCACCGGACTGCCGATTCCCAGGATGCGCGGAGGCATTTTCGGCGCCTTGTCCTGAAAATTCATGCCTGGACCCGTCATGTCCGTTCAAGTCTCCAGTCAATCGAGCAAGCAGGCATCGGGTTCCGGCGGCTATGCGCCGTTATTGCCGCCATGCAACCATTGGCCGATCAAATGGTGTGCGATGGCAAAGGGATGCGCGGCAAACAGGCCGTCGGGATGCTGCCGCTTGTGCATGAGGGTGAGTTCGGCCCGGTCGAACCAGCGCGCATCCTCGAGCTCGACGCGATCGACGACGATGTCTTCGGTGGTGGCGCGCGCCGTGCAGCCGATCATCAGCGACGACGGATAGGGCCAGGGTTGAGTCATGTAGTAATTCACGTCGGTGACGCGGATGCCGGATTCTTCGAGAATTTCGCGGCGTACGGCGTCTTCGATGGTCTCGGCGGCTTCGACAAAGCCGGCAAGGCAGGAATACATGCCGGGCATGAACTGCTTCTGGCGCCCCAGCAGCGCCTTGTCGCCCAGGCTCACGAACATGATCACGACCGGATCGGTGCGCGGGAAATGCTCGGCCTTGCAGCTACCGCATTCGCGCTTCCAGCCGCCTTCCCTCATGGAGGTGCGCGCGCCGCAATTGGCGCAAAATCCGTGGCGCTGATGCCAGTTCACCAGCGATTTCGCCACCGCGATGGCCGACAATTGTTCAGGCGGCAGCACGCCCTGCATCGCCATGCCGCGTAGTTCAGTTACCGCGACGTCGTTGCGGCCGATCAATTTCTCGCTGGCGGCTGGCGAGATGCCCATGCCGAAGATCGGCGCGCCGTCACGTAGCCCCAGGAAGATCGTGCCGGGATTGGCGCCATAGTCCAACGCCTCCTTGATCGAGAGCAACGCGCGGGGTCCGCTCTCTTCCTGCTTCATGACCAGCGAGTCGCGGTAGACCACGTAGGCCCGCGCATTGCTCTGGCCTTCCAGCGCAAACAGCTTGTCGTCATTGGTGCGAAAATGGGCGGCCCGATCGAGGGTATGGGTAACGAAGGCGGGCTTGCCTAATGGATATTTGTCGAATGCGGACATCTTTCAACCCAACCAGATTTTGCGGCGAAGCGCGCTGATGAAATTCTGGACTTCCTCGGCGTCATGCGCCAGTGGCGGCATCACGCCCCAGACCGGGCGCGGCCAGGCCGCGTCGCTGGTGCGGCGCGCGATGACGTGAACATGGAGCTGCGGCACCAGATTTCCCAGCGCGGCGACATTGAGCTTGTCGCATTTGGTGACTTCCTTCAGCGCCCGCGAGACCCGCGAAATTTCGGTCATCAACTGCGCCTGCGCGACCTCGTCGAGGTCGATGATCTCTACCGCACCTTCCCGGCGCGGCACCAGCAGCAGCCACGGGTAATGGGCATCCTTGATGACCAGCACCCGGCACAGCGGCAGGTCGCCGATGTCGATCGTGTCC
Organism: uncultured Sphingobium sp.; assembly: GCA_964562475.1. Taxonomy (GTDB): domain Bacteria; phylum Pseudomonadota; class Alphaproteobacteria; order Sphingomonadales; family Sphingomonadaceae; genus Sphingobium. The sequence continues at coordinate 1,462 of CAZLTO010000296.1, forward strand.
TTTTTGAGCTGGGAGTGCAGCGACCAGGCGTCCGATGGCATGCTCGTTCCTTCGTCATGCCCGGCCTTAGCGCCGGGCATCCACGTCTTTCTTGCGCTGGACAGGAACAAGCAAGACGTGGATGGCCGGGTCAAGCCCGGCCATGACGAAACAGGGGTGGTTTTGGTGCATGGCACGTACCAAGCCCCGCTTGCTTTCCGACCCTTTTGGCCCCAAATAAGGACCGGGAGATTGGCGGTGGACGAGCCACTCGCCAACCGGGTCAGGTCCGGAAG
>CAZLTO010000297.1:0-1722 GCA_964562475.1 uncultured Sphingobium sp.
TGTTGTTGGATGGTTTGTGCATTTCGGTTTGCGCCGCTATCTATTAATAATTGAGTCACTTCTACGCCGCCTTCGAAAGCGGCCCAATGGAGTGGGGTCCAACCGTTGGTATCTCGAGCATCTACACGAGCACCCTTAGATATAAGAGCTCTAGCCATTTTCGCTTTGTTCCAGTTAGCGGCGATGTGCAGCGGCGTCCGATTCGTATTGTCGCCAGCCTCCGTATCTGCTCCCTTAGAGAGCAGCATCGATACCTTCTCAAAACTTTCCCAGTAAATACTCCAGGCAAGTGGTGTCAGTCCATCTTTTCCCCTGGAATTCACGTCGGCCCCCTTGGCAATAAGCAACGCTCCTATAGAGCTTGTTTGCCAAAAGAGTGGCGTCATTTCGAATTCCTCGTCGCGGCCGTTCCCATCTGCGCCTGCGTTTATGAGCGTTTCCGCAACTGCTTTTGTCTTTGCCAGTTGGAGAAGGGTCTGCCCGCTGGCGGTTCTCACGTGCACGTTGGCGCCTCTGGAGAGCAGAAACGACACCATTTCGACCTTTCCCTGGGTCGCGGCAACGTGCAACGGCGCGAACCCGTTTTCATCCAGGCCATTGATTGCAGCGCCAGTGTTCAGAAGGCGACGGGCCTCGTTCACATCGCCGCGGGCGGCGGCCTTTGAGAACTCAGCGGATGGGGCCGCTTGCGCGGCCCGGGGAGCCTCACCCTGGCAAATATCAAAGCAGACAATGCCAAGGATGAGCACCATGCCGATGCAGACACCATGTCGCGTCCGGGGCATGTTCAGGGAGCCTTTCTGCTCGCACAGAATTCAATCTGCGGCCGGTAGCTGTTTTCGCAGCTACGGCAGGCTTCGGTAATTTGGCTGAACAGGTTGAGGGAGCTATTGCAGCCCGGGCAGACCTGAACGAAGCATTCCTCGTAGGCAGCGGTATACTGGGCGGTTCGCTCCTGCAGGTTCCTGACATGTCCGCTCGGTCTCTCACGCACGGTGCAGCTGCCCTTGTACTGCTGGCCATTGCGCCAGATCACGAGATCGACGGATCTCCCCGGGGGGGTCGCGCTGACCCGGTCCATGATATCCCTGACATTGGCCACCTGCACCCCATTGACGGCCAGAATGATGTCCCCGACGCGCAATCCCGCCGCTTCGGCCGGGCTGCCGGGTTCCACCCCGAAAATAGCAGCGCCACGCGGGGTGGCCATGCCGAGGCTGCTGGCGGCTTCGGGAGATACCTCCGCTATGTTGATACCGATCCATCCGCGAGATATCCTGCTGCTGTCCGGCGGCCCCAATGGCGGGATCCTATCAGGCGCAACAGTCGGAGGGTGCCAGTAGTCCCATTGCGCACCGATCCAAAAGCCCGCCCCTACGACTGCGAGCCCTATGCACCCCATCGCGATCAGCGCGGTCTTTCGTTTGAAAAAAGGCTTGGTCGCCGGAGCCGCCTGAATTCCGACATCGACCTGGACGCTGGCAATGGGGGCGGCTTCGGGTGGGCGCTCCTCCAAGACCTTTTCCTCATTCACAGGGTGGCCGCACTCCCCGCAGAACTTGGCGTTGAGATCGATGGATAATCCGCAGTTCGCGCAATACGGCATGCTTCCCTCGCGGGTTGAACTTCACCGGTTCCATGGTGTCGCCACCCCCTGCAGGGTTCCGAGCCACTCCATGAGGAGGTTGCGGCGGGGACAACGGCCACACTTTAACAGGAACC
>CAZLTO010000298.1:0-1707 GCA_964562475.1 uncultured Sphingobium sp.
CCTGGCCGGATCGACCCCGCGCGCCACCAGATCGCGCTTCAGCCCCTCGCAGATCACCGACACCGCGTCGGCGCGCATCACGGCGCGCGTCTCCAGCCAGTGCGTCAGCCGATATTGCAATCCGCCCTCTTTCGCCGTGCCGTTGCTCACCGCCGCATCTTCCCAGAAAGCGCGGATTTCATAGAGCATCGGGATGCCATGCCGCCGCGCCACCCGCTGCGCAGAGAGAGCGTTCAGCACCGGCGAATGGGCGTGAATGATGTCGGGCCGCCACGCCCGCACCACGCCCTCCATCGCATGTTCGAGGTCGGCGACCTCGCGCAACTCGCGCACACCCACCGGCCCGCCCTTGCGCGCAATCGGCGTGCGGAAAAACGTGAGGCCATCGACCGTCTCGACCGCAGGGCCGCCAGCGCTATGCCGCTGCCCGGTCAGCCCGCGCACCTCATGCCCGAGCGCCATCTGCGCGCGCAGGATCGCCCGCGTGCGAAAGCTATAGCCGCTGTGCAAGGGCAGGCTATGATCGAGGATATGCAATATGCGCGTCATGCTGCCCGTTCTTAACTGCCTGATCCGAAACAGGCTGCTACGCAGCGTTTCGGATATACCGCACCAGCCCACTCCCCCCACCCAACCTCCCATAGGATACCATATCGGGAGGTTGGGTGGGGGAGTGGGCTGGCACCGCCAACAACATATAACCCCATAATATTTAACGGCGCGTCAACCATGATCGGCTAAGGGTTTTTGCAGGAAAACGCGCGATGATCGACACCTTCTCCCTGCTCCTGAGCCACGCGCTGGTGTTCGTCGCCTGCTGGCGGCTGCTCAAGCGCGCGGATCTCGATGATGAGAGCAAGGCGAAGGACACGCGCGATGCGTGACCTCTTCTTCCTCGTCTTCCTCGCCGCGATGTTCCTCATCGCCGTGAAGCGCCCGTTCCTGTTCGTGCTCACCTACGCCTATATCGACATCGTTTCGCCGCAACGCCTTAGCTATTTTCTGCTCAACTCGATCCCGATCTCGCTGCTCGCGTTTGCGGGCGCATTCGGCGGCTGGCTGCTCATAGACAACAAGCGCGACAGCCTCTTTTCGTGGCGGCAGCTGCTGATGCTGCTCCTGCTCGTCTGGTGCGCTACCACCACCGCGCGCGCGGATTTCCCGATAGACGCCACCGCCAAATGGGCCTGGGTGTGGAAAAGCCTCGTCTTCGCAATCTTCCTGCCGCTCACCTTGCGCACGCGCCTCAGGATCGAGGCGCTGGCGCTCATCATGATCCTCTGCGCCAGCACGATCATTGTGACCGGCGGAATCAAGACGGTGTTCGCGGGCGGCGGCTATGGCGAACTCAATCTCATGGTCGAGGACAATAGCGGCCTCTACGAAGGCTCAACCATCTCGATGGTCGCCATCGCCATCATCCCTCTGATCTTCTGGCTCGCGAAATATGGCACGATCTTCCGCCCGAGCCGGATGGTCATGCTCTACGCGGTCGCGCTCTCCGGCGCGTGCCTCCTGATCCCGATCGGCACCTCGACCCGCACCGGGCTGCTTTGCATCCTGCTGCTCGCCGCGCTTGCCCTGTGGCGCAGCAAAAAGCGCCTGCAAATCGGCCTGGGCATCGCCGCGCTGACGCTGGTGAGCATCCCGGTCCCCCCCTCCGCCTTCACCGAGCCACTGGGCACGAACAAGGATTACACGGGCCAC
>CAZLTO010000299.1:0-1659 GCA_964562475.1 uncultured Sphingobium sp.
TGATCAATCACCCATTATCGTTTTCGCCAACGAAACGGGCGCCACAGGTAAATCGCCTACTCCCGTCCATACTGGCGCCGCGCTTGCCAGCATGGGACACAGGGTTGCAATGCTTGACCTCGATCCGCGTCAGCGCACCGTTACCCGCTATCTCGAAAACCGCACCGAACCCGCGATGCGTCGAGACATAGACCTGCCTACCCCACGCTTTCATGTGTTCGACGGGCAGCGCGACGGCGATCTGGAGCTGGAATACAGACAGGCGGCAGAGGGCATGGACTTCCTGATCGTCGATACGCCGGGTCGCGACGATGCCTATGCCAAATATATGGCCGCGCGCGCCAACACGCTGGTCACCCCCATGAACGACAGCTTCGTCGATTTCGACCTCATCGGCCAGGTCGATGCCGAGAGCTTCAAGGTGAAGCGGCTTTCCTTCTATGCCGAGCTGATCTTCGAGGCGCGCAAGACCCGCGCCAAGGCGGACGGCGTGACGATCGACTGGGTGGTGCTGCGCAATCGCCTCCAGCATCTGGAAGCGCGCAACATGCGCCGCGTCGGCGAGGCACTCAATGAGCTATCGAAGCGCGTCGGCTTCCGCGTGATCCCCGGCCTGTCAGAGCGTGTGATTTTCCGCGAGCTGTTTCCCTCCGGCCTCACTCTCCTGGACAAAGGCCACCTCGGCGACCTCGGCATGAGCCACATCACCGCACGGCAGGAATTGCGCGAGATGGTGGCGGGGCTGGCCCTGCCTCTGGTCGAGCAACGGGAACCTGCCGAACAAAGCGCGGCCTGATGGGCTTTCTCGCGCTGGTTCTGATCGGGCTGGCCGTGTGGCTGATGGTTACGGGCAGGCTCTCGCGCATGACCGGCAAGGACGGCATCATGCTGGGCCTCGCCATCGTTGGCGCGGTGATGGCCGCGCGGGGCGCACGGATCATCGGCCTCGTGCCGCTGGCGATTGCGGCCATCTATGGATGGAAACGCTGGTCGGCAACGAAGCCGCGCTCCGTCCCTGTCATGCCCGACAATGACCCCCCGGAAGTGCGCGAGGCCCGCGCGCTGCTGGGCGTGTCCACAAGCGCCACCGCCGATGAAATTCGCGCCGCGCACCGCCGCCTGATCGCCAAAACCCACCCGGACGCGGGCGGCACGCAGGCTTTGGCAGAGAAAATTAACGAAGCCCGGTCCATATTGCTGCAACATATCACCGGCAAAGACGTTTAATTCCTAAATCAATCACCCGTTTTATAGTTTCTCTGGTCGCGTCACTCATCCCACGAACCAAACAAGCGCAGGATCTCGATGACCCATAATTTTCACCCCACTACCCTTCGTGAATATGACATCCGCGGCATTATCGGCGAAACACTCGGCAATGATGACGCCTATGCCATCGGTCGTGGCTTCGGCACCCTCATCGCCCACGCGGGCGGCAAGAGGGTCGCGGTGGGCTATGACGGGCGGGTCAGCTCGCCGATCCTCGAGGAAGCGCTGGTCAAGGGTCTCAATGACAGCGGCATCCACGCTGTGCGCGTCGGCATGGGGCCGACGCCGATGCTATATTATGCGGAGGCTGTGAAGGAGGTGGATGGCGGCATCCAGATAACCGGCAGCCATAATCCCGCCAATTACAACGGCTTCAAGATGGTGTTTCAG
>CAZLTO010000300.1:0-419 GCA_964562475.1 uncultured Sphingobium sp.
GCCCGAGAAAAAAGCGACCGGGGGGGCCCGGGGGATCGGAGTGGCTTGCGTGACATTGTCCGGGTCCAGCCCGCCGGAAAGCCCCCACAGGCCGGACGCGCGATAGCCGGAGAGCAGGCTCCAGTCGAAGCGCAGGCCCATGCCGCCGGGAAGGTCGGCATGATCGGGCGTTTTGGCGTCGAACAGGACGAGGTCCGCGACTGGCGTGTAGTGCGCGGCGGTAGCGATATCGGTAGCGGTCTTGACGGGGATCGCCTTCCAGAGCTTCAGACCGGGGAAGCGCGCGCGGATCGCGGCCACGCGCTCCGGGGCTTCGGAGCCGTGGAGCTGGAGCGCATCGAGGCGGCCAGCCTCGATCAGCATCTCGATCTGCGCATCATCGGGGTTCACCACCACGCCGACCTTCTGCACATGGCCCG
>CAZLTO010000300.1:429-1650 GCA_964562475.1 uncultured Sphingobium sp.
TTTTGGCGAAAGGAAGGCAACCGACACGGCTCGCGCCAGCCTTCAGCGCCGCGTCCAGCGTTTCCGGGGTCGACAGGCCGCAGATCTTGATCGCGATTCTCGTCATGCGCGGCCTTTAGCGGGAACCGGCCGGGAAGGGAAATTCTACAGCGTCGCCTCGATCTCCCGCGCGGCGAGATCGGGATTTTCCGCCTGGCTGATCGGGCGGCCGACGACAATGATCGAGGCGCCCGCATCGATCGCCGCGCGCGGGGTGACGGCGCGCTTCTGGTCGCCCAGCGCGCCGTTTGCAGGGCGAACGCCGGGAACCACGAAAAATCCGCCCGGCCAGCGTTTACGGACGAGGCTCACTTCCTCGCCGGAGCAGACGATGCCATCCAGCCCGGCATCCTGCGCGAGGTCCGCGAGGCGCTCCACCTGCGCGGCGGCATCGCGGGCATAGCCGATTTCGTTCAAATCGCTGGCGTCGAGGCTGGTGAGCACCGTGACCGCGACGACCTTGGTGTTGACGCCGGCCGCGGCCTTCGCGTCCTCCAGCATCGCCCGACCGCCTGCGGCATGGACGGTGAGAATTGCGGGCTCCAGCACATGGAGCGCCTGCATGGCCTTGGCGACCGTATTGGGAATATCGTGCAATTTCAGGTCGAGGAAGATCGGCAGACCGATTTTCGCCATTTCATGGACCCCATGATGCCCATTGGCGCAGAAGAATTCGAGGCCGAGCTTCAGGCCGCCGACATGGTTGCAGACGCTGCGGGCGAGCTTTTGTGCGCGGGGGAGGTCAGGCGTGTCGATGGCGACATAGATCGGGCTTTTCATGGGCGTTCCAGAAGGGAGGCTGAAGCGGAAGTTGCAATGTTGGGCTCGGCAGGGAGGGGGGCGGCGAGTGAAGAGTCCGTTGCGCGCTGTTGCGCGGTGGCGCTCTCCAGCGCGCGCTCTGCACTGGAGAGCCTGCGCCGCAGCCGCCATTTGACCGCGCGGCCCCAGGCCCATGTCGGCACCAGCCCCAGCAGGAAGGCGGCGAGTATCAACACCGGCAGACGCGTTTCCATCACCGCATCGCCCCAGAGCTTGACCGCCACCCGGTCGGGAATGACCGGCGCGGCGGCCTCCCAGTTCGCCCTGGTTAACCGCGCCAGCGCCACGGCGACCACAACCCAGAAGATGGTCCTCAGCCACCGCATCGGATCACCTTTACTCATGAACGGCGAGCCTAGGGCA
>CAZLTO010000301.1:0-1641 GCA_964562475.1 uncultured Sphingobium sp.
TCGTGAACAGGATGATCAACGTTGCCGACACGTCGACCGCGACGCCGAAGATGCCTTCCAGGGTAATGAAGAGGTGACCGACCAGACGATCCACGTCATAGCCGCGATGGGTCCAGGGCGCCGGCAAATGCGGACCGAGCATCGCGTAGGCGATGAAGAGAATTGACACGACAGGCATGATCGCGCCGGTCGTGCGCCGCGTCGCCTCCAGCAGCAATATGATGAAGACGATGCCGACGATCACATCCCAGCGATCGGGGCTGGTCGCGCGATCGGTGAAATCCTCGCCGCCCCACAGCGCGTAGACGATGGTGGCGACCGCGACTATCCCGGGAACGATGTCCCACCAGCGCACGCGGTTGCGGAACCGCGTCGCCAGCGGAAACAACAGGAAGCTCAGGACCAGCGTGAAGGCGACGTGGGTGTAGCGAAGTTCCTGGGTCGGAACGATGGCGTAGGCGGCGTAGAGGTGGAACAGGCTCATCACGACCGCGATCGTGGTCGAGATTCTTCCCGCCCATCCCATCAGCCGATTGGCCGCGCCTTCTTCCGACTCGACGAAGGCTTCCGCCCTTTGCAGCGCCTCGTCGGAAACCGCGACGACCTCGTCATTGGGCGGTGTTGTCTTGTCCGTAGCCATGCTCTCCCCAAGGCCCGTAAGTCATTGGCCCGACTTCGGGCGGGCCTGTTTGGCGGGCATTCAGTCCAATTTGGGGGACTGTGGCAAGGGGCTTGTCGGCCTGCGTCAGGGGCATGGCTTTACCTTATCGGCTAGGTTGACCCGCCGCCGCCATCCGTCCAACTTCCCGGCCAAAAAATATCGAGGGAGACTGGTTTTCATCCCGACTGGTTTGCAGCCGCGGTGCTCTGGCAGCGGCGGCAGCGTTGGCGCAAACGGTGGCGGCGGCCTGAGCCTCTGTCTTGCCTCGGCGGTTCGGCACCACGGCTGGAACGGCTGCAGACGCGCATCAAGGGCAGCGGTGCCGGCACGGAGCCGCCGCCGGCGGCGCGCCTCGTCAACGGCTTGTTCCAGTGGCTCCGAAGCGCGCGGCCCTGCCGGCAGTCGAGCTCGCCAAGTCCGGAGCTGCCGGCGAATGGCGGCTATGTCACCATGGCAATCGCCGGACATTGTCGGATATCTTCGGCGATCCAAGAAATGAGAAACTGAGGGAGAAGAGGTCGATGGAACGGCTCAAGGGCAAGACGGCGATGGTGGTGGGGGCGGGATCGATCGGTCCCGGCTGGGGCAATGGCAAGGCGACGGCCGTGACCTTTGCGCGCGAGGGAGCGCAGGTATTCTGCGTCGACCGCAACGCCGCCGCCGCGCAGGAAACCGTCGATATCATCACAAGCGAGGGCGGCAAGGCGATCGCCTTCACCGCCGATGTCTCGCGTGAAGCGGAGGTGGAGGCGATGGTGGCCGCTTGCCTCAAGGCATGTGGGCGCATCGACGTGCTCGACAACAATGTCGGCATCGCCGAGATGGGCAGCGTGGTGGAGGTCAACGAGGCGAGCTGGGATCGCGTTTTCGCGGTCAATCTCAAGAGCGCCTATTTCGCGATGAAGCATGTCATCCCGGTGATGCAGAAGCAGGGCGGCGGCTCGATCATCAACATCTCGTCGATCGCCTCGATCCGCCAT
>CAZLTO010000302.1:0-1619 GCA_964562475.1 uncultured Sphingobium sp.
TTTCTACGAAAATGTGCGCTGCTTCCCCAACAACGTCCAGCAGGGGCATGGAGGCACACATCTGGCCGCCTTCCGTGCGGCATTGACGCGAACCCTGAGCAATTACGCAGAGAAATCCGGCCAGCTCAAGAAAGAGAAGGTCTCGCTCACCGGAGAGGATATGCGCGAGGGGCTGACCGCGATCGTCTCGGTGAAGCTGCCCGATCCCAAATTCTCTAGCCAGACCAAGGACAAGCTGGTCAGCTCCGAGGTGCGCCAGCCCTTGGAAAGCCTGATGGCGGACAAGATGGCGGAATGGCTGGAGGAAAACCCGGCCCACGCGCGCTCCATCGTGCAGAAGGTGATCGACGCCGCCGCCGCGCGCGAGGCGGCCAAGCGTGCCCGCGAGCTGACCCGGCGCAAGGGCGTGATGGACATCGCCTCGCTGCCCGGCAAGCTCGCCGACTGTCAGGAGCGCGATCCCGCGAAATCCGAGCTGTTTCTGGTCGAGGGTGACTCGGCAGGCGGCTCGGCGAAGCAGGGGCGTGACCGGCATTTTCAGGCGATCCTGCCCCTGCGCGGCAAGATATTGAACGTCGAGCGCGCGCGGTTCGACCGGATGCTCGGGAGCCGCGAGATCGGCACGCTGATCCAGGCGATGGGCACCGGCATCCGCGACGATTTCAATATCGAGAAGCTGCGCTATCACAAGATCGTCATCATGACCGACGCGGACGTGGACGGCGCGCACATCCGCACGCTGCTCTTGACCTTCTTCTATCGCCAGATGCCGCAGATCATCGAGAACGGGCATCTCTTCATCGCCCAGCCGCCGCTCTACAAGGCGACGCGTGGCCGCAGCGAGGTCTATCTCAAGGACGATGCGGCGCTCGAACAATATCTGGTCGACAACGGCGTCGATACGATGGCGCTGGAGAGCGCCGAGGGCGTCCGCTCCGGCGAAGATCTGCGCCAGCTTATCGAGCATGCGCGGCGGATGAAGGCGGTGATGCGCTACGTGCCGCGCCGCTACGACGCGCGGATCATCGAAGCGCTGGCGCTGAATGGTGCGCTCGATGTGGAGCTGGACGAGGCGGCGCGCAAGGACCGTCTGGCCGCGACCGTCGCGTGGGTTGACGCGCATGATGCCGAAGGCGCGTGGGTGGCGGAGCCGGGCGCGGAGGGCGGCTTCCACTTCCAGCGCCACTGGCGCGGCGTGACCGATCATATGATGATCGAGGGCGCGTTTCTGGGCAGCGCCGAGGCGCGCAAGCTGCATGGCATCGCCGCGGAACATGCGGGTCCCTATACAAAGGCCGGACGGCTGGTGCCGCTGAAGAGTGCGGCGGCCGAGCCGGTGGCAGATGCGGACGAGGGCGCCGATCTGCCCGTCGCGCCGCTGGGCCGTGGCGTATCGCTGGTCACGCGGCCGAGCGAGCTGCTCGACGCGGTGCTCGCCGCCGGGCGCAAGGGCCTCGCGATCCAGCGCTACAAAGGGCTGGGCGAGATGAACGCGGAGCAGCTCTGGGAAACCACGCTGGACCCCGAAGCGCGCCCGATGCCGCGTGTCGGGATCCATCAGGCGGATGTCGCGGACGAGATTTTCACCCGCCTGATGGGCGACATCGTCGAGCCGCGCC
>CAZLTO010000303.1:0-1583 GCA_964562475.1 uncultured Sphingobium sp.
CCGGCCTCTATCACGGCACGCAGCAGATCAACCAGGGCCAGATGGACCGCTGGAATCTGGTGGTGGCGCTCAACTACCTGCCAGCCGAGGTGGAGGCGCAGGTGGTGCTGGCGAAATCGGGCGAATATGACCATGAGGGCGGCCGCAAGGAGGTCGAAAACATGATCAAGGTCGCGGAGCTGTCGCGGCAGGGCTTCATCAATGGCGATATCTCGACCGTTATGTCGCCGCGCACGGTGATCAGCTGGGCGCAGAACGCGCTGATCTTCAAGGACGTCGGTTTCGCCTTCCGCCTCTCGTTCCTCAACAAATGCGATGAGGCGGAGCGGGGGCTGGTCGCCGAATATTATCAGCGCGTGTTCGGGAAAGACTTGCCTGAGAGCATCGTCGGGAAGGCGGGGTGACGCCGTACCGCTGAACTTGTGAGCAATCCATCCCCCCTTGATGCCTTCAAGGCGATTCTATCCGGTGCTTCCCGCGCGATTGCCCGCGACCCGGAGGTCGAGGTCGCATTTACCGCCGATGCGCCGCATATGGCTGGCAAGGCGATCAAGGTGCCGAGCCCGGGGCGCACCCTGCCACGCGAACAGGTGGCGCTCGCGCGTGGTTTTGCCGATGCGAATGCGCTGAAGCTGCGCCACCATAACGCCGCGCTGCATGGCCGGCATGCGCCTGCCGAAGCGATAGCGCGCGCGGTCTATGATGCAGCAGAACAGGCGCGGGTGGAGGCGATCGGCGCGCGCGCGATGGTGGGCGTGCGGGAGAATCTTGCTCATGCGCTCGACCTCCGGCTGAAATCGGACCCGATCACCAAAGCGCGGACCGCCGAGGAGGTGCCGCTGTCCGCCGCTGTCGCACTGCTGGTGCGCGAGCGCCTGACCGGGGATGCGCCGCCGGAGGCCGCCCGCGCGGGCGTCGATATGGTGCGGGAATGGATCGAGGCCAAGGCAGGGACCGACCTGGATGCGCTCCCCCTCGCGCTCGACGATCAGCGCGCCTTTCAGCAGCTCACCGCCAGTCTGCTGGAACATCTCGCTCTGGTCGAGACCGACGATCAGCAGGAACCGACCGACGAGAGCGGCGAGGACGAGCAGGATTCCTCCGAACAGGAGAATCAGGACGGCGACGACGGTGAAGAGCAGGCGGGCGACAGTGATGCCAGCACCGAGGCGCGCGGCGAGCAGTCCGAGGGCGAGAGCGAGGACGGCGAGGCCGAATATCGCGACGACCTCGATGCGCTCTCGGATGATGATACCGATGCAATGGGTGACGAGGGCATGCTGCCGGTGCGCCCCAACCGGCCGATGTCCGATCTGCCGCACGGTTTCGACTATAAGGCCTATACCACCACGCATGACGAGATCATCGCGGCGACCGAGCTGTGCGATGCTGATGAGCTGGTGCGGCTGCGCGGGTTCCTCGATCAGCAGATGGCCTCGTTGCAGGGCGCGGTCACCAAGCTTGCCAATCGCCTGCAACGCCGCCTGATGGCGCAGCAGTCGCGCAGCTGGGAGTTCGATCAGGAAGAGGGGTTCCCCGAGAGAGAAGAGCGGGTTTTAGGCTTTTGGAAGAAGGAAAACATC
>CAZLTO010000304.1:0-1191 GCA_964562475.1 uncultured Sphingobium sp.
GGGGGGCTGGCCCCGGCGGGGCTTGTGCGGCCTGGTGGTCGGGGTGATGGAGGGCCACTTCGGGCCGAAAGCGAAGCCATGTTCGACCTGATCGTCGGCCTCGCACTCTGGATCATCGTCGCCGGGCTCGCTTTCGGTGTCGCCAGGCGCAGCATGCCGCTGCTGCACGAGAGCGCCCGAGGCGGCGCCAGCGAGTTTTTGCGTCTGGTGCCGCGGATGGCGATCGGTGTGCTCGGCTCGGGCTTCATCGCCGCCGCCCTTCCCCAGGACACGGTGGGCTATTGGCTCGGCTCGGCCTCGGGCGTGATCGGCATTGTGATCGCGACGGTTGCCGGCGCGATGACGCCTGGAGGCCCTGTCGCTGGCTTTGCAATCGCCGGAGCGGCGCTGAAATGCGGCGCGGGAGCGCCGCAGGTGATCGCCTATTCCACCGCCTGGGCGATCTGCGCCTTCCCGCGGCTGCTTTCCTATGAATTGCCGATCCTCCCGGCGCGCGTAGTGTGGCTGCGGGTGATCGCGAGCCTGCCGCTGCCGTTCATCGCGGCATGGCTGGCGATGCTGATTGGGAAGCCTTGAGGCTTACTGTACCGCGCTCGCCGTGCGCGGCATGATCGCGCCGCGATGGCGGATCACCTCGGATGCAAGACTGTGGCCCGCAATCGCCGCTTCGCCCGGATTCTCGTCCGCGAGCCGCGCCGCCATGTAGCCGGCATTGAAGCTGTCGCCTGCCGCCGTGGTGTCGACCGGCACCACCACGTCCGGCACCGGCACGAATTCCTTGTAGCCGCCGGCCGCGACCAGCGCGCTGTTAGGACCGTTCTTGATCGCGATCTCGGCGATGCCGAAAGCCTGCAACCGCTCGATGGTCGCGTCGGGCGATTGGTCGCCCCACAGCAGCGCCTCGTCGTCGTAGGTCGGCAACGCGATATCGACCCTCTTCAGCGCTTCCATGAACACCGTGCGTGTGCGCTGTACATCGCCTTTCCAGGCGCGCGGCCGGTAATTGCCGTCGAACACCACCTTGGCGCCCGCCTTGCGGGCGAGTTCGAGCAGCGCCAGGAAACGACCGAGCCCCTGGTTGGAATAGAACGATAATGTGATGCCGGAAAAATACACGATGCGGGCCCCGATGACTCCCCCCCCCTATCCGCCCCAAGCCGGTAACCCCAACCATTCCGCGGGGGGGCCCGG
>CAZLTO010000304.1:1201-1582 GCA_964562475.1 uncultured Sphingobium sp.
GATGCGGGGACCGATGAGGCTCTCCGTATTGCGGCCCCACTCCGCTAACTCGAACAATTGGCGGGCGGGCGCGGTATCGCGCCAGTAGTGGAACGTACGCTCACCCTTGCTGTCGGTCTCGATCAGGTAGAGGCCGGGCAGCCGCCCCGGCACCCGCACCATCAGGTCGGTGGCGATCCCTTCGGCGCCGGCAAGCGCCACGATCCGGTCGGAATAGAGGTCGTCGCCGAGCGCCGTCGCATAAGCGACCGGCAGGCCGCGGCGCGCGAGATAGACCGCGGTGTTAAAGGTATCCCCGCCGCAGGCCTGGCTGAAACGGCCGTCCTGCCCGCGCGCCATTTCGATCATGACTTCGCCGATCGAGACGATGCGCTTGGTCTG
>CAZLTO010000305.1:0-1543 GCA_964562475.1 uncultured Sphingobium sp.
GGCGATGCATGGTCGAAGGAGCTCGAGGGCTCCAAGGACCTGATCGGCGACTGGGGTGGCAAGAAGCGCGGCCACTACAACACCAACACCACCAAGTGCGGCGGTCAGGGCCCCCGTACTGCATTCGGATCATGACCTCCTGACGCAACAAGAAACCTCCAAGAGAACTTGAACCACAAGCAAGAACGGAGAAGGCGGCGATGTCGCCGCCTTCTCCCCACACTCCTGCCGGGGCGTATTGTGACTGCCAATTTCCTTGACCGTTTTCGCGCGGTATTGCTCGCAATCCTCTTGATCGCAGCCTTTGCCGTGCCGGCGCTGGCGGGCCCGTTCGAGGATGCGGTCGCCAAATTCGCCAATGACGATTTTTCCGACACCGACGAGGCGATCGGCGTGATCGCCAGTTCGGGCAATCCGCTGGCCTTTTCGATCATCAGCGCGCTGCAGGAAGGCCGGCTGTCGGCCGATCCTGATACCAAGAAGGTTTTCGTCACCGGCGGTGACGGCAAAATCATCGACGCCGCAACCGGAGCTGCCGTCGACAAGCTGCCGGATGGCGCCGCCGCGGTTCGCCTCAATAACCGGCTGCGCCGCACCGTGGAAGCGGCGCTTGGCGGCCTGACGCTGCTGTCGCCCGATCCCGCCAAGCGCATCGCAGCCGCGCAGTCGGTGTTCAAGAGCCATGACGAGAACGCGCTGGCCGTCATCGACGGCGCGCTGGCCAAGGAAACCAACAAGGCCGCAAAGGCGGCCTTCACCGAGGCCCGTGCCGCCATCCTGCTCTACAAGCCTGACGCGACCGAGGTCGAAAAGCTGGAATCGGTAGCCGTCGTCAAGGCGAAGGGCGACCAGGAGGCGATGGCACTGTTGACCGGCCTGCCCAGCGACGTGCCGCCCAATGTCGCGCGTGCCGCGACCAGCGCGATCGCCTCGATCCAGAGCAACCTCGCAATGTGGTCGATGGTGCAGAACGCCTGGTACGGCCTGTCGCTCGGCTCGGTGCTCTTGCTTGCCGCGATCGGGCTCGCCATCACCTTCGGTGTCATGGGCGTCATCAACATGGCTCATGGCGAAATGGTGATGATCGGCGCCTACGTCACCTTCGTGGTGCAGGAGGTTATCCGCACCCGCTATCCCGGCCTGTTCGATTACTCGCTGCTGATCGCGGTGCCGCTGGCGTTTCTCGTCGCCGGCGCGATCGGCGTGGCAATCGAGCGCGGCATCATTCGTTTCCTCTACGGCCGCCCGCTGGAAACGCTGCTGGCGACCTGGGGTCTCTCGCTGGTGCTGCAGCAGGCGGTGCGCACGATGTTCGGCCCGACCAACCGCGAGGTCGGCAATCCCTCCTGGATGAGCGGCGCGTTCGAGCTGGGCCAGATCACCATCACCTATAACCGGCTCTGGATCCTGTGCTTTACACTGGCGGTATTCGCCATCCTGCTGGCGATGCTGCGCTACACGGCCCTCGGGCTGGAGATGCGCGCGGTCACGCAGAACCGCCGCATGGCGGCCTCGATGGGCATCGCCACCTCGCGCGTCGATG
>CAZLTO010000306.1:0-1514 GCA_964562475.1 uncultured Sphingobium sp.
GGCGATGGCGCGGTGCGGCGGATCGAGGGGATCGAGTTGCCGATGCCGGGGCGGCATAATGTGCTGAACGCGATGGCGGCGATTGGCGTGGCTCTCCACATGGGTATCGAGGACGAGACGATCCGTACCGGCTTCGCGAAGTTCGGCGGGGTCAAGCGGCGCTTCACCAAGGTCGGCGAGATCGCGGTTCCGGGTGGTGGCAGCGCTATCGTGATCGACGATTACGGCCATCACCCTGTCGAGATCAAGGCGGTGCTGGCGGCGGCGCGCGAGGGCGCGCGGGGGCGCGTGATCGCCGTGGTGCAGCCGCATCGCTTTACTCGCCTGCGCGATCTGATGGACGAGTTTCAGCAGGCGTTCAACGACGCCGATATCGTTTATGCAGCGCCGGTCTATCCGGCGGGCGAGCAGCCGATCGAGGGCGTCGACAGCGCGGCCCTCGTTGCGGGCCTCAAGCGCCGGGGCCATCGCGCGGCGGCGGAGATCGCGGGCGCGGAACCGCTGGCGGCTGCGCTGGCGGCGGACGTGAAGGCCGACGACATGATCGTCTGCCTCGGCGCGGGTGATATCACCAAATGGGCGGCGGGGCTGGCGGCTGCGGTATCGGGCGACCTCGAGACCCAGGCGGCATGAGTGCAGCCGTACGCCAGCAAAATGACGTCACGACGCTGCCCACCGTGCGCGGGAAATTGACGGCGGATGCTCCACTCGCGCCTTTGGTTTGGTTCAAGTCCGGCGGGCATGCGCAATGGCTGTTCGAGCCGGAGGATGTGGCGGATTTACAGGCTTTCCTCACCACGCTCGACCCTGAAATTCCGGTGATGGGGCTGGGGCTGGGCAGCAACCTCATCGTGCGCGATGGCGGGGTGCCGGGCGTGGTCGTGCGGCTGGGCAAGACCTGCGGCAAGGTGGAACTGGCCGCGCCATTGACGCTGCGCTGCGGCGGCGGGGCGAGCGGCATCGCGGTGTCGTCGGCCGCGCGCGACAATGCCATCGCCGGGCTGGAGTTTCTTCGCTCGATCCCCGGCACTGTCGGCGGTTTCGCGCGCATGAACGGCGGCGCCTATGGCCGTGAAGTCAAGGACATATTGATCGAGGCAGAGGTGGTGCTGCGCTCCGGCGAGCTGGTGACGTTGAGCAACGCAGACCTCCATTACAGCTATCGCCATTCGGAACTGCCGGATCAGGCGATTGTCGTCTCCGCGCTGTTTCGTGGTGAGCCGGGTGATCCCGCCGCCATTCAGGCCGAGATGGACCGCATCGCCGCCAGCCGCGAAGAGAGCCAGCCGCTGCGCTCCAAGACCGGCGGCTCGACCTTCAAGAACCCGCTCGGTCATAAGGCATGGCAACTCGTCGATAATGCAGGGTGCCGGGGGTTGCAACCTGGCGGCGCGCAGGTGAGCGAAAAGCACACCAATTTCCTGCTGAACCTCGGTGCCGCCACCAGCGCGGACATCGAGGCGCCGGGCGAGGGAGTGCGTCAGCGGGGGAAGGGAAAGAGCGGCATCGACCTG